>JAHWKH010000293.1 GCA_019347995.1 Gemmatimonadota bacterium
CAACGCGCTGACCAAGAACGACGTGCTGGCGGCCAACTACCCCTTCGCGACCATCGAGCCCAACGTCGGCGTCGTGGGTGTGCCGGACGCGCGGCTGCCGAAGCTGGCAGAGGTCTTCGGCTCGCAGAAGATCATCCCGGCGACGGTCGACTTCGTCGACATCGCCGGCATCGTCAAGGGCGCCAGCGAGGGCGAGGGGCTGGGCAACAAGTTCCTCGCCAACATCCGCGACAGCGACGCGATCTGCCAGGTCATCCGCGTCTTCCGCGACGACAACGTGGTGCACGTCGACGGGCGGATCTCGCCCAAGGACGACATGGACACCATCAACACCGAGCTGATCCTGGCCGACCTGCAGACCGTGCAGGAGCGCAAGGGCGAGCTGGCCGGGCTCGGCGTGGCCTTCCTCGGCGACGGCGCGTGCAACATGGCCCACTCCTGGCTGCTCGCGGGCGCCACCGCGGGGATGCACGTGCGGGTCTCCGCACCGGAAGGCTTCGCTCCGCGCCCGGACGTGCTGGCCCGGGCGCAGGGCGTCACCCCCGACGGGGACGCGGAGGACATCGTGCTCGTGCGCGGGAGCGAGCGCCTGCGCACCGGGCTCAGCGGCGCCGAGAGCCTGCAGGACGCCGGCGTCCAGTCCGGCGACCAGATCATCGTGGGCAAGCGCGGCTGGGCCTCCCGGAACTTCTCCTCGATCATCGGCGTGGCGTCGATCCTTGCGAACATCGTAGTGATCTTCACCCGCTGAGCCGTCCGAGATCCTAATGCAACAGAACGGCAAGCCTGCTTCCCGGCACGGTATCCGGAGCGACGACGAGCTCCACCTGAGGGACCTGGTCAACCTCCTGCGCCGCAACGTCTGGCTGATCGGCGGCATCGCCGCCGCGGTCATCGGCGGCACCGCGTGGGTGACCTGGACCACCCCTCCGGTCTACGAGGGCCGCACCACGATCCACGTGGACGCGTCCCGCTCTCCGCTCCCCGACCTGGACTTCCTGTCCGGCGTCGTGCGCGGCAGCGACGTGGAGACCGAGATGGCGCTGCTCCGGGCCCGGAGCATCGCGGCCGCCGCGGTCGACTCCCTCACGCTCCAGGTCACGGTGCGCGAGCCGGTAGGGCGCCCCCGCTCCACGCTCTTCTCCGAGATCTCGGCGACGGCCACCACCCGGGAGGGCACGTTCCGCTTCCAGGCCGATGGGGACGGAGTCTACCGCATCACCGACTCGCAGGAGCGCCCGGTGGGGACGCTCGCGCCCGGCGAGGCCATCGTCTTCAACGGGCTGCGCCTGGTGCTCCACCCCGCCCCCGAGGAGCCGCTCCCCTCGAGCCTCGTCATCGCCACCCAGCCGCGCCAGCAAGCCGTGGACGCCCTCCTCGCCGATCTGTCGGTGGGCCGTCCGTACCGGGACGCCAACGTCATCGCCGTGGGCTACCACGGGACGGATCCCGAGATGGTCATGCGCGTCCCCAACACGGTGGCGTCCATCTTCATCGCCCGCCGCAGCGCCATGAAGAAGACCGAGGCCCGCAGCACCGTGGAATTCCTCACCAGCCAGATCGAGAGCTACACGGAGGACCTGCGCCTGGCGGAGGAGAACGTGCTGGCGTTCCGGCAGGGCGAGCAGGTCGTGAACCTGGAGGCCGAGGGCTCGGAGCAGGTGAGAAGACTCGTGGAGGAGCAGGCGCGCCGCGACCAGATCTCGGGGGAGCTCGAGGGCCTGAACGAGATCCTCGACGAGATCGAGCGCACGGACGCGGACCCGCTGCGCCGGGGCGAGAACCCGTACCGGCGCCTGGCCGCCTTCCCCACGTTCCTGCAGAACCAGGCGGTCACCGAGCTCATGAGCGAGCTCAACCGCATCGAGACCGAGCTCCAGGACCAGCTCACGCGCCGCACGGTCAGCCATCCCGACGTGCAGGGGCGGCTCCAGGGGATCCGGCAGCTCGAGGCCCAGCTCCACCAGCTCGCCGTGAACTACCGCTCCACGCTGCGCAGCCAGATCGCCTCGGCGACGCAGCGGCTCGCCCAGTTCGGGAGCCAGCTCGAGGCCATCCCCCAGAAGGAGCTCCAGCAGGCGCGCCTCGAGCGTCAGCAGGAGGTGCTGGAGCAGGTCTTCACGCTCCTCCAGAACCGGCTGAAGGAGGCGGAGATCGCCCAGGCGGTGGAGCCCGGCGACGTGCGCGTCGTCGACGAGGCCGGGCTGCCCACGCGCCCCATCCGCCCGAGGAAGACGCGCAGCATGGTGCTGGCGGTGATCTTCGGGCTGGTGCTGGGCGTGGGCGTCGCGGCGGGCAAGGACTACATGGACGAGACGGTGCGGAGCCGCGAGGAGCTCACCCGCATCGCCGACCTGCCCGTGCTCGGCATGATTCCCCGCATCAGGGGCACCGGAAAGGCCAACGGAAAGCTCCGCAAGGGACAGCAGGACCACGGGGGGCGGCTGGTGACGCGCAACGACGTCTCCAATCCCGTCTCCGAGGCGTACCGCGCCTTCCGGACGAACATCACGTTCCTGGGCATCGACGAGCCCCCGCGCGTGCTCGTGCTCACCAGCCCCGGCCCCGGCGAGGGCAAGAGCACCAGCACGGTGAACCTGGCCATCACGCTGGCGCAGCAGGGCACGCGCACGCTGGTGGTGGACTGCGACCTGCGCCGCGGCATCCTGCACAAGGTGCTGGGCGAGAGCGACGCGAAGCCGGGGCTCACCAACGTCATCATGAACGAGTGCGAGCTGGACGATGCCGTGCGCTCAGTGGAGGTGGCGGACGGCAAGATGCTCGATCTCCTGCCCACGGGGACGCTGCCGCCCAACCCCTCGGAGCTGGTGGGCTCGCAGCACATGCGGCGCCTGCTGGCGGAGCTGAGGGAGCGCTACGAGATGGTGCTGCTGGACTCGCCCCCCCTGAACCTGGTCACGGACGCCGCGGTGCTGGGCGCCGAGGCCGACGGCGTCATCCTCATCGCCCGGGCCGGGGCCACGGACCGGGGCGCCCTGCGCTTCGCCCTCGACCAGCTCGAGGCCGTCAACGCCAAGGTGAAGGGCACGGTCCTCAACGACCTGGACTACCAGGGCCGCGGCCGGTACTACGGCAGCGGCGCCGGATACGGCTACTACCACCGGTACTACCGGGCCGAGACCCGCACCTGATCGGAGCCGAAGGACGCGGAGGACGCCGCGGCGACGCACGCCTCCACGTAGGCGTCGGTGCGCTCCGGCCAACCGGGGAAGCCCCGCACCCGATGGAACCCCGCCTCCCGCAGCCGCCGTCGCAGCCCGTCGTCGCGCACCGCCCGCGCCACCGCCCGTGCCAGGGCCGGCGCGTCCAGCGGATCGGCGTAGACGGCGGCCCCGCCACACACGTCCCGGGCGAAGTCCAGGTCGCTGGTGACCAGGGGGACGCCGAAGTGCATGGCCTCCAGCAACGGGACACAGAAGCCCTCGTGCTCGGAGAGCAGCACGAACACGTCACTTGTCCTGTATATGGCGGCCAGATGGGCCATGGAGGCCTGGTCCACCATGGTCACCGCGTCCCCGAGGCCCAGCTCCACGATCAGGTATCGCACGGCGCCCCAGTATTCGTCGCCAGCCCGTCCGCCGACGAGGGTGAGGCGGGCGCGGGAGTCAC
>JAHWKH010000294.1 GCA_019347995.1 Gemmatimonadota bacterium
GGTCTCGCCGTGGTCCGCGCGCGGCCGGGCGCGCCCGACGGTCGCCGTGCCGGTGACGTGGGACGAGATCGAGGACGCGGTGGGCAAGGGTGATTCGCGGCCGCTCGAGCACGAGCTCGGTCAGGTTCCGGAGCGAGTCGCGCGGCACGGTGATCCCTTCAGCACTCTGCCACCGCTCGACCAGAGACTGCCGGAGGAGCTGGTCACGTCCGGCCCGCGGCCATCGGGCATTGCCCGCAGGAGCAGGAAAGATCCACCTCCATCGGGGTGACGTCGACCTGGGGCGCCGCTGCCCCACTCGTGCTCCAGTCGATCTCAGCCCTTGTTGCCGGGCTCGTTGCGGCGCGTGTCGAAGGTCTTGTGGCCGTTCGGGCACTCCGGGATCGTGTCGCCCTGCGTGACGTGAACTTTCTCGTCGCACGACGCGCAGTAGAAGTCGCCAGTCTCCCGCGCCTTCTCGCCTGCATGCGCTGCCATGTTGCCTCCTCGTCGGAGAGTTCGATGCTCAGGTCGCCTGCGATGGTGGCGGCCAGGTGCCAGGCGCGGCCACGGCGTCCAGCTGCTGCACGAGCTGTCGCGCGTTGACCTGGGCGTAGTCGCGGTAGCAGTTGTTGGTGAGAACGTGCACCTCCTGTACCTGCTCGGCGAGCTGCTCCACCTTCGGCACCCACTGCTTCAGCTCGTCCTCGCTGTAGAGGTAGCCGAACCGCTCGTAGATCTCCTTGCTCTCCCACTTGTCGCTGTGGCCGTGGAAGCGGACGACCGCATGGTCCGCCGTAGCCGCCACCACGGGTGGCACCGAGGAGCGGTGCCCCTGAGGCATGTCGACCACCACGTACGGGACGGCGTAGGAGGTGAGGAAGTCGAGCGTCTCCTCCATGTTCTCCTCCGCCATCCAGGAGTTGTTGCGCAGCTCGACGCACATCCGGTAAGGCTCGCACCGGCGCTTGCACTCCAGGATGTAGTGTTTGTTGCTCTGCCGGATGCCGAACCACGGCGGGAACTGGAAGAGCAGCGAGCCGAGCCGACCGCTGTCGTGCAACGGCTCCAGCGCCGCCAAGAACCGCTCCCACACCTCGTTCACCAGGCCCTCGTCCAGGTCCTTGAGGTAGACGTTGCGCTTGTCGGTCGCCGGGCGCAGGTCCTTGTAGAGCGAAGACGTACGGGTTGGGTGCTGCGTCAGCAGCGAGTACGCCTTGATGTCGAAGGTGAAGCCCTCTGGCGTGCGCTCGGCCCACAGCCTCGAGTTCCGCTCGTTCGGCGGCGTGTAGTAGGTCGAGTCCACCTCGACGAGCGGGAACTGAGACGCGTAGAACTCCAGCCGGCTTGCCGGGTCATCTGCGTCCTCCGGGTACCAGCCGGAGGCCAGGAGCGTCTTGTCGGTCCAGGAGGCCGTGCCGACCCGGACCGGGCTCACGCTAGGCGCGAGCCCGCCGCCGACGCATCGCCCGGAGGGCCTCCCGCAGCGGCTCCAGGACGCTCTCCTCGTCGATCTCCATGGCCAGGTCCTCGAGGGCGGCCATGTCGTTCAGCGCCCCCTCCAGGGCGTCGCCGGCCTCGTCGGCCTGCCGCAGCGCTCGGAGCAGGAGCACCGTGTAGTCGCGGTTGAAGACCTTGCCGCACCACGGGCACTGCCCGCCGCCCTCCACGACCTGCTCCGGCAGGAACTCCCGACCGCAGTTGGTGCACGTCCCGCGGATCCTCATGCCGTCCGGCGGTCGGCGGCTCGCCGCTCCATCGAGGCCACCACGGCGTCGGCGAGGGCGAAGGGGTCCACGGGCCGCATCAGCCACGCGTCCGCCCCCGACCACCGCGCCAGCCACTCGTCCTGCGCGCGGGCCAGGAGGATGATCACCGACCCGGGGAAGGCCTGGACCGCACCGCGGAGGTCCTTGGCC
The DNA here is from genome assembly GCA_019347995.1 of Gemmatimonadota bacterium. The sequence goes on from JAHWKH010000294.1 coordinate 1,899, forward strand.
ACGGCGAAGGCGCCGGCGTTCGAGGCGATCTCGTCGGCGACGACGACGTCGGGGAGCTCTCGCCAGGCCACCCGGATGCCGTCCAGGCCGTTCGAGGCCTCCAGGAACTCCCAGGGCTCGCCGGTCCGCCGCTCCACCGACCGGAGGGCCACCCGCACGAGCTCGCGCATCTCCGGGACGGGCGAGATGAGAAGCGCCTTCACGGCGTCATTGTAGCGACCGCCACGCCCACCCCCGCCACTCCTCGACGTCCACGGCGATGACCGCTCCCTGGGGCGGCATGTCCCGGTACTGCGGATACTTCTCCCGCAGGAGGGCCACGGCCCTGGCTCGCTCCTCTCCCTCCTCGAGGATCCGGGCGGGGCCGCGGAGGCGCACCCACCACAGCTCCTCCCACGCCTCGTCGTAGTGGTCCAGGAGCACGGTCACCTGCGGGTTGGAACGGATGTTCCGGATCCGGCGAAGCTCCGGCGTCCGCTTGGGCTTGGCGTCCACGCTCGTGTACAGGACGCCGCCCTCCAGCACGAACACGATGGGCACCAGGTGCGCCCACCCCCGTGGGTGCACCGTGGCCATGCGGGCAACGTGGGCCTCCTCGGCGCGGCGGCGCATCTCGCTCTGGTCCACCGGGCCAGTATGATGCCCGGGTGGAAGACGCCCGCGCCGATGGCTCGTCCGTGAACTGGTGGCTGGACGACGAGCCCCTGCGGCGGGCCGTGGCCGCCCGGACCGACCCGGCGGTGCTCCGCCGGGCGAAGCCCCTCCTCGAGCAGATGGGGGAGCTGGCCCCCGCGTTCTTCGCGCCCCGGGCCAGGATCGCCGATCGCCACCGGCCGGCCCTCGAGCGCTACGACCGCGGCGGGCGCCGGATCGACCGTGTGGTCTACCACCCCGCCTACGAGGAGATGACCCGCGCCGCCTACGGCTTCGGGCTGGTGCGCCCCTCGGATACACAGGGTCCGTTCCCCCAGATGGTGAAGTTCGCCCTCGGATACCTGTTCTCCCAGGCGGAGGCGGGGCTGTACTGCCCGGTGTGCTGCACCGACGGCGTGGCGTGGATCCTGGAGCGGTTCGCGCCCGAGCTCGCGGAGCGGTTCGTGCCGCGGCTCACCGCCACCGACCCCGAGCTCCTCCTCCAGGGCGCCATGTTCATGACGGAGAAAGCCGGGGGCTCCGACCTCTCCCGCATCGAGACCGAGGCCCGGCTGGAGGGCGGAGCGTGGCGTCTCTACGGCGAGAAGTGGTTCTGCTCGAACGTGGACGCCGGGCTGATCCTCACGATCGCCCGGGGGCCGGACGGCCCGACGGTGTTCCTGGTGCCGGCCGAGGTCGACGGCGAGCGCAACCACTACCGGATCGAGCGCCTCAAGGACAAGCTGGGCGTGGCCTCCATGCCCACCGGGGAGGTCGTCTACGACGGCGCCCTGGCGTATCCGGTGGCCGATCCGGCGAAGGGCGTCCGCGTCGCGGCGGAGCTCTTCAACCTCTCCCGGATCTACAACGCCGTGGCCTCGGTCGGAGGGGCGCGCCGGGCGCTCCGCGAGGCCCTGGCCGCCACGCGGGAGCGTGTGGTCTTCGGGGCCCCCGTGGCCCGCCAGCCCCTGGCCATGCAGGACCTGGCCCGGCTCCAGGTGGAGCTCGAGGCCAACCTGGCCCTGGTGCTGGAGACCGTTCGCTACCTGGACACGGTGGTCGGCGGGACCGGAGAGGAGGACGCCAGGCGGATGCTCC
>JAHWKH010000295.1 GCA_019347995.1 Gemmatimonadota bacterium
GGTCGAGCGCGAGCTGGGAATCGCCGCTGCGGAGGTCGCGCCGTTCGTCGACTTCGCCGCCTTCGTGCGCCTCTGGCGTCTGCGCCGCGCCATCGGCCTGCTCCAGTACGAGCTGCGCCTGGGGGGCATGGACGACGTGGCGCTGGCCCGTGCCTACTACAGCGGCATCGTGGGGCACATCACCGGGGTCCACGTTCCCGAAGAGATGTTCCTCATCAGCCTGGGCCAGGGCCAGCCGTTCGCGTCGGCGCGCGAGCTGACCGTCGAGATCCTGGCAGGCGACCTCCTCACCGTCCTCGAGACGCGCCATGGCGCCACCTGGTGGCGGGAGGACGGCGCGCGGGCCCTCGTCGACGCGGTCGGCGCCGCGCCGGGCCGCCAGGAGCGCGGCCTCGTTGCAGAGGTTGGCCAGGTCGGCGCCCGACATGCCGGGCGTGCCCCGCGCCAGGATGCCCAGCTCCACGTCGTCGGCCAGCGGGAGCTTCTTGGCGTGGACGCGCAGGATCGCCTCGCGGCCCTTCACGTCCGGGGCGTCCACCACGACCTGGCGGTCGAAGCGCCCGGGGCGGAGCAGCGCCGGGTCGAGCACGTCGGGCCGGTTGGTGGCCGCCAGGAGGATCACACCCTCGTTGGCCTCGAAGCCGTCCATCTCCACCAGGAGCGCGTTGAGGGTCTGCTCGCGCTCGTCGTGGCCGCCGCCGAGGCCCGCACCCCGGTGCCGGCCCACCGCGTCGATCTCGTCGACGAAGATGATGCAGGGAGCGTGGGCCTTGCCCTGCTCGAACAGGTCGCGCACGCGGCTGGCGCCGACGCCCACGAACATCTCCACGAAGTCCGAGCCGGACATCTGGAAGAAGGGCCGACCCGCCTCGCCCGCCACCGCCTTGGCCAGCAGCGTCTTCCCGGTCCCCGGGGGGCCCACCAGCAGCACGCCCTTGGGAAGCCGGCCACCGAGGCGCGCGAACTTCTGGGGATCCTTGAGGAACTCGATGATCTCCTGGAGCTCCTCCTTGGCCTCGTCGGCCCCCGCCACGTCGCTGAACGTGATCTTCGGCGTGTCGGGGCTGATGAGCTTGGCCTTGGAGCGGCCGAACTGGAACGCCCGGTTGCCGCCCGACTGCATGGTCCGGAAGATCCAGATCCAGAAGGCGATGAAGAGGAGCCAGGGCAGCGCGCTCAGGAGCAGCGTGCCCCAGCCCGTCTCCTCTCGCTCGCCCTCGATGACCACGCCCTGCTGGTACATGCGGTCGAGAAGCGCCTGGTCGACCTCGCCGGGCCACGTGGCGGTGAAACTCACCATCTCCCGGCCCTCCCGCACCACCGGCGCCTTCAGCTCGCCCTCGAGGGCGCGACCGTCGATGACCGTGATCCGGTCGATGTTGTCCCGCTCGAGCTGCTGGAGAACCTCCGTGTACGTCAGCTCCGCCGCCGTCTCCTCCTGTCCGCGCATGAACTGCACGGCGAAGACGGACATGAGGACGATGAGGACCCACAGGGCCATCGTCTTGGAATGACGGGACCAACGGTCGTCGGGTCCCTGGTCTTTCTTCATCGGATCGAGATCAGCCATTCGGTCCTACGGTTCCGTGCCGCGGAGGCGGTCCGGCTCCTCAGAGGCTCGCGATGTACGGCAGGTGACGGAAATTCTCGCTGTAGTCGAGGCCGTATCCTACCAGGAACTCCCGGGGCGCGTCGAAGCCCACCCAGCGGGGCTCCCGGTCCAGGGTGACGAGGCGCTTGTGGAGGAGCGCGCAGATCTCGAGGCTCTTCGGACCGCGGGCCTCGAGAAGAGGCATCAGTCGATTCATCGTGGTCCCGCTGTCCACGATGTCCTCCACGATGACCACGGCCCGTCCCGCCAGGGACGCCTCGGGGTCGTACAGAAGCTGCACGTCCCCGCTTGAGATCTTGCCCGCGCCGTAGCTCGACGCCACCAGGAAGTCGACCTGGAGGGGCACGTGGATGTGGCGTACGAGATCCGCCAGGAAGATGAACGAGCCCTTGAGGAGCCCCAGGACCAGCAGCCCGTCCTCGGCCCCGTAGGCCTCGGAGATCTCCCGACCCATGGCTTCCACCCGTTCCCGGATGTCGTCTTCCGTGTAGACGACTCGCCGGACCCGGTGACCCCCGAGCTGCTTCGTCTGCTCAGCCGCTGTCGGCATCCTGGATCCCGATGAAGAACGGCGTCTCCCCGTCGGCGGGGGCGGTTCCGCTGGCCCGTGCCACGTCGGGCACCCAGAGGACCCTGCCCCGGCCATCGGCCAGGACGGGGATCCGGTGGCGCTCGCTCGCGGGGATCCTGGCCTCCGCGAACAGCTTTTTCAGCTTCTTGGAGCCGTAGGGCAGGCGGATCCGGTCGCCCGGAGCCCTGCTCCTGAAGCGGAGGGGAAACTCGAGACGCTCGGGCGAGAACGCTTCCACCCCGTCCCCCCGCAGCGCTCTGCGCGCCCACTCGGCCCGAAACGCCCGCCCTCCCACCGAAAGCTCGCCCCGGCCCTCCTCGAGGTCCCGGATCAGCAGAGGGTGTTCGCGTCCCACCGGCTCCGCGCTCGAGAGGACCAGGCGATCGAACTCCCGGCAGAGGCTCAGGCCTCCGGGGAGCGGATGGCGACGCCCGCTCGCGCCCGAATAAGTAAACTCGAGGGCCCGCCGGGTTCCGGCCTCGTCGAGCCCTCCGCCCAGCCGGCGGGTGAGCGCCCGCAGGAGCCGGGCCCGGACGGCCGGAGCGTAGGCCAGGAAGCGGTCGCGTGCAAACACGATGCGGCTCCCGTCCTCCTCCAGGACGGCCTCCTCCACCAGCCGGGGGAGCAGGGCCTCCCACACCGACTCCTCCGACGCCGCGAGACGGCCCAGCCGCACCAGCGCGCGCCGGGCTCCGGGCGCCACGGCCGCCTCGGCCCGCGGCAGGATCTCGTGACGCAGCACGTTGCGCGCCCACCGGGGGTCCCGGTTGGACGGATCGGGCCGATGCGTCAGCGACCGCGCCACCGCGTACGCCTCCAGCTCCTCGCGCCAGAAGGGGAGCAGCGGCCGGATCCACGGGCCCCGCCGGGCCGGGATCCCCCTCAGGCCCCGCAGCCCGGTTCCCCGCAGGACGCGGAACAGCACCGTCTCGGCCTGGTCGTCCGCGTGGTGGGCCGTGAGCACGTGGCCCGCCCCGCGCGCCGCCGCCACGCCCTCGAGGAAGGCGTGGCGGGCCTCACGTGCGGCCGCCTCGGAGCCGGGCCCCTCGTCGAGCCGCTCCTCGACCACCTCCACGTCCCAGGCGCGGCCAAGGCCGCGGACCCATTCGGCGTCGGCCGCGCTCGCCGGGCGCATGGCGGATGGCGTCATCTTCAACAACCTCACCTCGGAGGAGGCGCTGACCGCGCTGATCGGGGACGCCCGAGCGGCCGCGATGGCCGTCGGCCGCGATCCGGGGCAGCTCGCGTTCCTCCTGCGGACCCACGTCATGGTGATGGCCGACCCGGAGCCCTGGTTGGAGCGGCAGAAGAACGCGCTGGCGATCATCAACACCCTGCCGGGGATGGACCGGTTGGTCCAGACGTCAGACTACGACGTCGACACGATCATGCTGGACCTCCGGCGGGTGATGCGGA
>JAHWKH010000296.1 GCA_019347995.1 Gemmatimonadota bacterium
TGGCAGGTCCGAGCGCGCCCGCACGGCCGCCAGCGCGGCCTGCAGCTCGGTGATGTCGGAGAAGGTTTCCAGGACGAAGCCGTCCACGCCGCCCTCCACCAGCCCGTCCACCTGCCGGCCGAACAGGTCCTCGGCGTCCACGCGGGACGTGGGGCCCCACGGCTCGATGCGGATGCCGAGGGGCCCCATGGCGCCCGCCACGAAGGCGCGCCCGTCGGCGGCGCCGCGCGCCACCTCGGCGGCCGCGCGGTTCAGCTCCTCCGTGCGCTCGGCGAGGCCGTAGCTGGAGAGCTTCACGGGGTTGGCGCCGAAGGTGTTGGTCTCCAGCACCTCGGCGCCGGCGCGCACGTAGTCGACGTGGGCCGCCCGCACCAGGTCGGGGCGGCTCACGTTGAGCTCGTCGTAGCACACGTTGACGAACACGCCGCGGCTGTAGAGCAGCGTGCCCATGCCGCCGTCCAGCACGTGGACGCGCCCGTCGTCGATCAGGTCGCGCAGGGACGCGGCCGAAACCGGGCCGCCGCCCACGCCGGGCTCGCGGCCGCCGGCGTTCCCCAGGTCGTTCCCGCGCTCTCCGGCGTCCTCGCCACCCCCGCTCACGCCGGCGCCCCCTCCCTCTGCCGCGGCCGGTCGTAGCCGAGGCTGGGCGACAGCCAGCGCTCCGCCTCCTCGATCGTCCATCCCTTGCGGGCGGCGTAGTCCTCGACCTGGTCCTTCCCCACGCGGCCCACGCCGAAATAGAAGGACGCGGGGTGCGAGAGGTACCAGCCGCTCACCGACGCCGGCGGCCACATGGCGCAGCTCTCGGTGAGCTCCATGCCGATGCGCCGCTCCGCGTCGAGGAGGGCGAAGAGCGTCCGCTTCTCCGTGTGGTCTGGGCAGGCGGGGTAGCCCGGCGCGGGGCGGATGCCGCGGTAGCGCTCCGCGATGAGCCCGGCGTTGTCCAGCGACTCGTCGGGGGCGTAGCCCCACAGCTCACGGCGCACCCGGGCGTGCATGTGCTCGGCCAGGGCCTCGGCGAGCCGGTCGGCCAGCGCCCGCGCCATGATGGCCGAGTAGTCGTCGTGCTTGACCTTGAACGACTCGGCCAGCGCCTCGGCGCCGTGCCCGGCGGTGACGGCGAAGGCGCCGATCCAGTCCTCCCTGTGTGAGTCCGCGGGCGCCACGAAGTCGGCCAGGCAGGCGTCGGGCCGCCCCGGCTTGTCGAACTGCTGGCGCATGAAGTGGAGCGTGTCGCGTGGCCCGCGGCGGTCGCCGTCCGTCCACACCGCCACGTCGTCGTGGCCCTCCGAGCCCGCGGGGAAGAGGCCCACGACGGCCTTCGCCTGCAGGAGCTCGTCGCCGACGATGCGGTCAAGGAGCCGGCGGGCGTCGTCCAGGAGCTTGGCGGCCTCCGAGCCCATGCGCGGATCGTCCAGGATCTCGGGATACTTGCCCTTCAGCTCCCAGGCCTGGAAGAACGGCGTCCAGTCGATGAGGGGCGCCAGCTCCTCCAGCGGCACGGGGTCGAAGACGTGGACGCCCGGCCGCTCCGGCGCCGGCGGAGCGTAGGACTCCCAGCCTCCGTCGATCCTGCGGCGGCGCGCCTCCTCGAGGCTGAGGAGCACGGTCTTCTCCCGGCGGCCGGCGTGGCGCTCGCGCGCCGCCTCGTTCTCCTGGCGCACCTCCTCCAGGAGCGCGTCCCGCCGCGCCGGGTCGAGCAGCCGGCTCGTGATCCCCACGCTGCGCGACGCGTCCAGCACGTGCACCACCGGGCCGTGGTACTCGGGCTCGATCTTCACGGCCGTGTGGGTGCGCGACGTGGTGGCGCCGCCGATGAGCAGCGGCAGCTCGAAGCCCTGGCGCTCCATCTCCCGGGCCACGTGGACCATCTGGTCCAGCGAGGGCGTGATGAGGCCCGACAGGCCCACGGCGTCCACGTCCAGGCGCCGCGCCTCGTCCAGGATGCGCTCCGCCGGCACCATGACGCCCAGGTCGGTGACCTGGAAGCCGTTACACTGGAGCACGACGCCCACGATGTTCTTGCCGATGTCGTGGACGTCGCCCTTCACGGTGGCCAGCAGCACGTGCCCCGCCGAGCTCTGCTCGCCCGGCTTCTGCTCCTGCTCGATGAACGGGATGAGGTGCGCCACCGCCTTCTTCATGACCCGGGCGCTCTTCACGACCTGGGGCAGGAACATGCGGCCCGACCCGAACAGGTCGCCCACCACGTTCATGCCGTCCATGAGTGGCCCCTCGATGACCTCCAGCGCCCGCGCCGACTCGACCCGCGCCGCCTCGGCGTCCTCCTCCACGTACTCGTCGATGCCCTGGACCAGGGCGTGGACCAAGCGCTCGCGCACCGGGGCCTCGCGCCAGGAGAGGTCCTCCTCGCGCCGCGCCTCCTTGCCCTGGCGCGCCTCGGCGATGCGCGTGAGGCGCTCGGTGGCGTCGGGACGGCGCACCCACAGCACGTCCTCCACGGCCTCCAGGAGATCGGCGGGGATCTGGTCGTAGACCGGCATGGCCCCGGCGTTGACGATCGCCATGTCCATGCCCGCGTCGATGGCGCGGTAGAGGAAGGCCGTGTGCATGGCCTCGCGCACCTCCGGGCTTCCCCGGAACGAGAACGAGAGGTTGCTGATGCCGCCGCTGATCAGGACGTGGGGGCAGGCCGCCTTGATGCGCCGGGTCGCCTCGATGAAGTCGATGGCGTAGCGGTCGTGCTCCTCGATGCCCGTGGCGATGGCGAAGATGTTGGGGTCGAAGACGATGTCCTCGGGCGGGAAGCCCATCTCCTCCACCAGGATGCGGTAGGCACGCTCGCAGACGGCGACGCGACGATCCACCGTGTCCGCCTGCCCCTCCTCGTCGAACGCCATGACCACCACCGCGGCGCCGTGGCGGCGCACCTCCCGCGCCTGCGCCCGGAACTCGTCCTCGCCCTCCTTCATGGAGATGGAGTTCACGACGCCCTTGCCCTGCAGGCACGCCAGTCCCGCCTCGATGACCTCGAACTTGGACGAGTCCACCATGACCGGGATGCGCGAGATGTCGGGCTCGGACGCCAGCAGGTTCAGGTACTTGCGCATGGCGGCCACCGAGTCGAGCAGCCCCTCGTCCATGTTCACGTCGATGATCTGCGCGCCGTTCTCGACCTGGCTGCGCGCGATCTCGACGGCGCCGGCGTAGTCCTCCTCCGCGATCAGCTTGCGGAAGCGGGCCGAGCCGGTGACGTTCGTGCGCTCGCCGATGTTGATGAAGTTCGTTTCGGGCCGGACGACGAGCGGTTCGAGCCCGCTGAGGCGAAGGTACTTGGGTGGATCGGGAATTTCGCGCGGCCGGTGCCGCTCGGCGGCGGCCACGATGGCGCCCGGATTCGGCGTGGTCTCGGCGCATGCGGCCACGCCCGCGGAAACGGTCAGCGAGATCCTGCCGTGCCGCCATTCGACGCCGGCCTGCTCGACCTGGCGCCGGACGCGCTCGGCGACGTCCAGTGCGGCGTCGAGGCCCGTCTCGGGCAGCAGGACGGCCAGCTCTTCTCCGCCGAAGCGCGCCGCGAAGTCCGCCTCGCGAACGGTCGCGAGCACGATTCCGCCGAGCGTGCGGAGCG
>JAHWKH010000297.1 GCA_019347995.1 Gemmatimonadota bacterium
TCGGCGGTGGCGCTCGGCGTCGCCTTCGTGATCGGCGGCTGGTGGTGGCTGCGCAACCTCGTCGTGCACGGCGTGCTCCTCCCCGCCGTCGGGCTGCGGGACCGGGTGCCGGTCGACCCCGACGTGGCCGAGTACGCCCGCGGCTTCCTCGACCGGATCCTCACCGGCTTCTGGGGGTCGTTCGGCTGGGCCGAGGCGTCGAGGTTGGTCAGGTTCAGCAGCCCGACGAAGCCGACGAAGGTCGGCGCCATCTCGTCGCCGGGCGTCGCGGTCGTCCCGGTGATCGCCGCGTGGGCCGCCAGCTCGGGCTGCTCGAAGGTGGTGCCGAGCCCGGGCGGCGCGCCGTCCCGCAGGAACGTGCGCCGGGACGCCTCGAAGCGGGAGAGCCCCTCCACCACGCTCGGGGTCAGCGACTGGAGGAAGCGCTCGCTCACCGCGAAGCCTTCCGCCAGGCCGATGGCCGGCGCCACCAGGTCTTCCCAGGGGAGGTTGCCGTGGCGGCGGTGGGCCTCCCACAGGCCCATGACGGTCCCCGGTACGCCGCTGGCCCGATGCCCCACCACCGAGGCGTCGGAGAGGTTGCCCGCCTCGTCCAGGAACATGTCCCGGCTCGCCGCTCCGGGGGCCTTCTCCCGGTAGTCCAGCGCGGTCGCGGCGCCGTCGGACATGCGCGCCACCATGAATCCGCCCCCGCCCAGGTTGCCCGCCTCGGGGTTCACCACCGCCAGCGCGAAGCCCACCGCCACGGCCGCGTCCACGGCGTTGCCGCCGCGGCGCAGGACGTCGAGCCCCACGGCGCTGGCCAGGGAGTCGGTGGTGACGACCATGCCGCTGTCGGCCACGACGGGCGACGCGTCCGGCGTGTAGCGCCAGTCCGCGGGCCAGTTGGGGAAGGCGGCGGCGTTCATCTCGCCCACCGGCGCGTCGACGGCGCACGCGGCCAGCAGGGGGAGCAGGGCCAGGAGGGCGGCGGGGCGCGGCGACACGCGGGGGGCGATCACGAAGGTCTCCTCTCTTCCTCTCAGGCGAGGTGTCTCAGCAGCCGCTCCGCGGACGCGGCGAGCACCGCCGCGCCCAGGGGGAGGACCGACTCGTCGATGTCGAACTCCGGGTGGTGGTGCTCGCGGGGCGTGGCGGGGGCGGCTCCGAGCCAGACGAAGCACCCCGGCGCCGCCCGCGCCAGGAAGGCGAAGTCCTCGGCGCCCATCCACCGGTCCATGCGCAGGACCGCCTCCTCCCCGAGGACGCTCGCCGCTGCCCGCCGGACCTGATCGGTGACGGCGCGGTCGTTCACCACGGGCAGGTATCCCGGGCCCACGCGCACGTCCACGCGGGCGCCCTGGGCTTCCAGGCCCTCGAACGCGCCGGTCACGGCCTCGGCGAGCCGGTCGCGGACCTCGTCGCGGAAGTAGCGCAGTGTCCCGTGCAGGCGCACCCGGTCGGCCACGATGTTGGGCGCCGTGCCACCCTCGATCCTGCCGAACGTGACCACCCCGGAATCCATGGGAGAGATCCGCCGGGACACGGCGGTCTGGGCCGCGATCACCCCCTGGGCGGCGAGGACGAGGGCGTCGATCCCCTGCTCGGGGTGGGCCGCGTGGGAGCCATCCCCCCGCACCTCGATCCTCAGCTCCTCCGACCCCGCCATGATCGTTCCTTCGGAGACGAACAGCTTGCCCGCGGGCAGGTGCCCGCCCACGTGCAGGCCCACCACGGCCGACACCCCCTCCAGGGCGCCCCCCTCGATCAGTCGGGTGGCGCCGCTCTTCCCCTCGTCGTCGAAGCCCTCCTCCGAAGGCTGGAACAGGAGGCGCACCGTGCCCGGCGGCAGCCGCCCCCCCTCCCGGGCCGCCGCCAGCAGCCCGGCCGCCCCCACGAGGCCGGCCACGTGCGCGTCGTGCCCGCAGGCGTGCATCACGCCGTCGACCGTGGAGCCGTAGTCGCGCCCCGCCGCCTCGGTGATGGGAAGCGCGTCCATGTCGGCGCGCAGCGCCACCGTGGGGCCGTCTCCGATAACGGATCCACCACGGCGAGGCCTCCGCCGGTGCGCACGGCGTAGCCCAGCGCCTCCATCCGCTCGGCGACGAGGGCCGCGGTACGGGTCTCGCGGAACCCGAGCTCGGGGTGCCGATGGAGGTCCCGGCGCAGGGCCACCAGGTCCTCGGCCATGGCACGGGCGTCGTCGAGCAGGGGCATGGAGCGGAATGTCCGGGTCCGGCCCCGGCGGCGCCTTCCCGCGCCGCACGGGGCCTCGTTAGGTTGGGCCGTCCCGGCATGGCAGCGGCCGGGCGCCCGTGAGCGAAGCAACATAGGGGCCGCCGCGCGCCGCAGCGACCGGCCGCCCCGATCCCACATCATCCCGTTCCGGAGCCCATGACGGACCCCCGTCTCACCGAGCAGCGCAACCCGCGCTCGCGGCAGATCGACCGCCTCTCCGCCGTGGAGATCGCCGACCTGATCAACGCCGAGGACCGCATGGTCGCCCAGGCCGTGGGCGAGGAGCGCGACGCCGTGGCGAAGGCCATGGAGCTGGCCGTGCAGTCGTTCCGCGCCGGCGGCCGCCTCCTGTACGTGGGCGCCGGCACGTCCGGTCGGCTCGGCGTCCTGGACGCCACCGAGATGCCGCCCACCTACGGGACCGATCCCGCCATGGTCCAGGGAGTGATCGCGGGAGGCCCCGAGGCCCTGGTGCGCGCCCGCGAGGGCGCCGAGGACCACCCCGAGGACGGGGCCGCGGCCATGGACGAGCGCGACGTGGGACCCGCGGACTTCGTCCTGGGCATCGCGTCGTCGGGCACCACGCCCTTCGTGCACGGCGCCCTGGCCCGGGCGCGGGAGCGGGGCGCCCGCACGGGCTTCCTGCTGTGCACGTACCCCGGCCCCGAGCTCCTGGAGACGCACGACGTGGTCATCGCCCCGCTGGTGGGCCCCGAGGTCATCACCGGCTCGACGCGCATGAAGGCGGGCACGGCCACCAAGATGGTGCTCAACACCATCACGACCGGCGCCATGGTGCTGCTGGGCAAGGTCTACGGGAACCTCATGGTCGATCTCCAGGTGACGTGCCAGAAGCTCCAGGACCGGGGCGAGCGCATCCTCATGGAGACGCTGGCGCTGGAGCGTCCGGCGGCCAGGGACCTCCTCGAGCGCGCCGGCGGCCACGTGAAGGCGGCGCTCGTGATGGAGAGCAGGGGGGTGGAGCGGGACGAAGCGCGCCGCCTGCTGGACGAGGCGGGGGGATCGGTGGGCGCCGTGGTGGAGGGCCTCGGCGGGTGAAGATCGTCGGCCTCATGTCGGGCACGTCCATGGACGGCATCGACGCTGCGCTCCTCGAGCTGGACGACGGCCCAGACGGGATCCGATGGTCCCTGTTGGAATTTCGCTCCGAGGCCTACGACGACGAGCGCCGCGGCCGGATACGCGAGGCGGTGGACGGCGGGAGCTCGGAGACCCTGTGCCGGCTCCACGCGGACCTGGGCGAGTGGCTCGCGGCCGCGGCTTCGGCCGTCGTGGAGCAGGCGGGGGTGGACGCGGGGGAGGTCGCGGCGATCGGCTCCCACGGGCACACCGTGTGGCACGTCCC
>JAHWKH010000298.1 GCA_019347995.1 Gemmatimonadota bacterium
CCTGCTCGACATAGGCGAGGCTCCAAGGCTGTTTATCCTGCCGTGGGACGCCAAGCAGGCGTCGAAGCTTCAAAGGATCATGGAGGGAGCAGAGGGTAAGGGAAAGCTCAAGATGAAGGGCGACCGCAATCCTGGCGAGTTTTTTTTGGAGAAAGCCCCGCCGAACCTGATCCCGGAAAAGACGCAGGAGCCGGAAGGCTTCGTCTATGAGCGGGCGAACTGATGGCGAATCCCGAAGGCATTCGGGAAATCGCAGCGGATGACCTTGCAAGGCTCTGCGCCATGCTTCCCGACTTCACCCGGCTGGTCGATGAGCAGGGCAGTTCGGTCGTCAACATCAGCACCACCCAGGCGCCGCGGCGCGCCAGCGCCGCCCCGCAGGTACCGGGCATCGAGGACGAGGAGGTGCTGGAGTTCTTCCGCCGCTTCATCCCGCGCCAGCAGCCCCCGGGGCCGGGCGGACGGCCCGAAAGCCGCTCGCTCGGCTCGGGCTTCATCATGGACGCCAGCGGTCTGGTCCTCACCAACGATCACGTGATCCGCGGCGCCGACCGGGTGATGGTCACGCTCCCCGACGGCCGCGACTTCGAGGCCGACGTGGCCGGCAGCGATCCCGTGACCGACGTGGCGGTGCTGCGGCTCCGGGGCGCGGCGGACGCGGACCTGCCGGTGGCTCCCCTGGGGACCTCGCGCGGGCTCCTCATCGGCGAGTGGGTGGTGGCGATCGGGAATCCGTTCGGCAACCTCTTCTCCAACTCCGAGCCCACGGTGACCACCGGCGTGGTGAGCGCCCTCGGCCGTCACATCATCCCCTCGGGCGGCCACGGCGAGGGCGTATACCTGGGGATGATCCAGACCGACGCCTCCATCAATCCCGGGAACTCGGGAGGGCCCCTGGTGAACGTCCTGGGGGAGGTCGTGGGCGTGAACAGCTCGATCTTCACCCGTAGCGGGGGCAGCGAAGGCCTCGGCTTCGCCATCCCCATCGACCGGGCGCTGCGCATCGCCGCCGACCTGGTGCGCCACGGGGAGGTCCGCCGCGCCTGGCTCGGCCTCGACGTGGAGCCGGTGCAGGCCGACGTCTGGGGCCGCACCCGCGGCGTCCGGGTCTCCCGCGTCGTGGAGGGCTCCCCGGCGGACCGGGCCGGGCTCTCGGCCGGAGACCGCCTCCTCGAAGCGCAGGGCAGGCGCCTCATGGCACCCCTGGACTACGAGGACGTGCTCCTGGACGTGGCCGCCGGAGAAGACGTGACGCTCCTCGTCGACGGACGGCGCGGGCCGCTGCGGCTGCGGGCCGAGGCGCTGCCGACGATGCGGGCCGAGCGCGTGGAGGCCCTCCGGGACCTCCAGCTCGTCACCGTGACGCCCGAGGTGCGGGCGGAGCGCGGCGTCACCAGCGAGGCGGGTGCCCTGGTCGTGGCGATATCGCCCGAGCTGCAGGGCCAGCTCGGCTTCCAGGAGGGCGACGTTATCCTGCGCATCGGCAACGTGACGATCCGCAACGCCGACGAAGCGGCGCGGGTCTTCCGGGGTCTCACCGGACGCGGGCAGGTCCGCATCTACTTCGAGCGGAACGGGGGGCTGGTGGTTCGTGACTTCTACTGGCGGGGATGACGTGGAGCGCGTCGTCGACGGATCGGATGGCGCGACGGGCGACCGCTACGTCCACCCGCTCACGGAGCGCTACGCCTCGCGGGAGATGCAGGCGGTGTTCTCGCCGCGCCAGCGCTACGGCACCTGGCGTCGGCTGTGGGTGGCGCTGGCCGAGGCGCAGAGGTCGCTGGGGCTCGACGTGTCGGACGAGGCCCTCCGCCAGATGCGCGAGGCCCTGGAGCGGCCCATCGACCTCGGGCGCGCCGCGGAGTACGAGCGCCGCTTCCGCCACGACGTCATGGCCCACGTCCACCTCTTCGGCGACGACGCGCCGGCGGCCCGGGGCATCATCCACCTGGGGGCCACCAGCGCCTTCATCGGCGACAACACCGACCTGATCCTGCACCGCCAGGCGCTGGAGCTGGTCCGGGACCGCCTGGTGCGGAGCGTGGCGGCGCTGGCCGTCTTCGCCCGCGACCACCGCGGGCTCCCCACACTGGGCTGGACCCACTTCCAGCCGGCCCAGCCCACCACCGTGGGCAAGCGCGCGACGCTCTGGATCCAGGACCTGCTGCTGGACCTGGAGGAGCTGGACTTCCGCCTGCGCTCGCTGCGCTTCCGGGGCGTGCGGGGGACGACCGGCACCCAGGCCTCCTTCCTCGAGCTCTTCGGCGGCGACGGCGACAAGGTCGACCGTCTCGACGAGCGGGTCGGTGAGGCCATGGGCTTCGAGCGCACGTACGGCGTCAGCGGGCAGACCTATCCTCGCAAGGTGGACGGGGCCCTCCTGGCGACCCTGGCGGGCGTGGCCGCGTCGATCTCGAAGCTGGGCAACGACCTGCGCCTCCTGGCCCACCTCCGGGAGGTGGAGGAGCCGTTCGAGGACGAGCAGATCGGATCCTCGGCCATGCCCTACAAGCGCAATCCCATGCGCGCCGAGCGCATCTGCGCCCTGGCCCGCCACGTCATCACGCTGGCGGGCGACGGCGCGCACACGGCCGCCGCCCAGTGGCTCGAGCGGACGCTGGACGACTCGGCCAATCGCCGCCTCTCCATCCCCGACGCGTACCTCACGCTCGACGGCGCGCTGGTCCTGGTGGAGAACGTGGCCGGCGGCCTCGTGGTGAACCGGGAGGTGGTGCGCCGCAACCTGGCCGAGCACCTGCCGTTCATGGCCACCGAGGTCGTTCTCATGAATGCGGTGAAGCAGGGCGGCGACCGCCAGGAGCTCCACGAGCGCATTCGCCGCCACGCCATGGAGGCCGCCCGCCGGATGAAGGAGGAGGGCGCTCCGGCCGACCTGGCCGAGCGCATCGCCGGCGACCCCGCTTTCGGCATGGACCGGACCGCTCTGGACGCCGCCATGGACCCGACCCGCTTCGTCGGGCGCGCTCCCGAGCAGGTCGACCGGTTCCTGGAGACCTGGGTGGCGCCGGTGCTGGAGCGGCTGGGCGAGGCCGCCGAGGCGCGGCTGGGCGAGCCCGAGGTGCGGGTATGAGCCGATCCGCGCGGCCGGGCCCGGCGGGGGCGGCGCCATGAGCCGCGGCGCCGTGATGAGCACGGACCTGCCCCTGCGCCTACTCCATCGGGGCAAGGTGCGCGACGTCTACGAAGCAGGGCCCGGCGAGCTGCTCCTGGTGGCGTCGGACCGGGTGAGCGCCTTCGACGTGGTCATGGCACAGCCGGTGCCCCGCAAGGGCGAAGTGCTCACCATGATCACGGCGTGGTGGCTCTCGCGGCTTCCGCACCACGTGGACCACCACCTCGTCTCCGCCGACCCCGACGTCATCGTCTCGCGCCACCCCGCCCTCGAGGCCACGCGTCCCTCGTGGGCCCGGCGGGCCATGCTGGTGCGGCGCACGAACCCCATCCCCGTCGAATGCGTGGTCCGCGGCTACCTTGCGGGCTCGGCGTGGAGGGAGTACCGGACGTCGGGGACGCTGGCGGGCGAGACGCTGCCGCCGGGCCTGGAGGAGAGCG
>JAHWKH010000299.1 GCA_019347995.1 Gemmatimonadota bacterium
CTCGAGGTCGCGTCCTGCGGGGGCCGGATCTCGATGAGGTCCTCCACCTCGAAGCCGTGGCTGCGCAGAAGTCGTATCCAGTCGCCGTAACCGAGATGGAATTCGACACTCTCCTCATCCGGCCACTCCATGCGATGGAGCCCGAAGTAGTCGCGCAGCATGGTGGGCCCGGCCGCGACCGCCTCCGGACATCCCGTCCGGCGGCCCGATCCGTCCACGTGGGAACGACGCTCATGGAAACCTCTCTGTCCCGGGCCCTCGCCGCCCTCCTCGACCCTCTCGCCCTGCTCACCATCGCCGGCTCGCTGGCGTTCCTGTGGGGCCTCTGGCACCTCATCTTCGACAACGTGCATGCCGGCGGCGAGGAGGGGCCCCGCTCGTGAGCACCCTCACCGGCCACAGCCACGAGGCGTGGGGAACCCGCCTCGGGCTCATCCTGGCCATGGCCGGGAACGCGGTGGGGCTCGGCAACTTCCTGCGCTTCCCCACCCAGGCGGCGCAGAACGGCGGCGGCTCGTTCATGATCACGTACTTCGTGGCGCTCCTGCTCCTGGGGATTCCCCTCATGTGGGTGGAGTGGGGGCTGGGGCGCCATGGCGGCCGCTACCGAAAGGGGCACATGCCGGGCATGCTCGCGTCCGTCTGGCGGCACCCCGCGGCCAAGTACCTGGGCGTGGTGGGGCTGGTGATCCCGCTCGTCGTGATGATCTACTACACGTACATCGAGAGCTGGACCCTCGCCTTCACCTTCTTCTCCCTCACCGGAGACTACTGGGGGAACGAGACGCAGGAGGCCATGCTCGGCTACCTCCGGTCCTTCCAGGGCATCGGCGAGGAGCGCGTCCACGGAGTCCTGACCCCCTTCCTGTTCTTCGTGGTCACGCTGGCGATCAACATCTGGGTGCTGTCGAAGGGGCTGGCGGCGGGCATCGAGCGACTCGCGCGCATCGGCATGCCCCTGCTCTTCCTGTTCGCCGTTGTCCTCGCGGTATCCGTGCTGCTCCAGCCACCCGGGCCCACGGGCGGGACGCCCGCACAGGGGCTCCAGTTCATCTACGGCCCCGACCTCTCCCGCCTCGGCGACGCCAGCGTCTGGCTGGCCTCGGCGGGGCAGATCTTCTTCACCCTCTCCATCGGCATGGGAAGCCTGGCCGCCTATGCGTCCTATCTCTCCCGGGAGGACGACATCGCCCTGAACGGGCTGGCCACCGCGGCCACCAACGAGACCGCGGAAGTCGTTCTGGGCGGCACCATCGCGATACCGGCCGCGGTCACGTTCTTCGGCGTGTCCGGCGCGGTGGCCATCGCCCAGTCCGGCTCGTTCAATCTCGGCTTCGCCACCATGCCCGTCGTCTTCCAGCAGATGCCGGCGGGGCGGCTCCTGGGCACCCTCTGGTTCGGGCTCCTCTTCTTCGCGGGCGTGACGTCGTCGGTGGCCATGCTCACCCCGATCGTGGCGTTCTTCCGCGAGGAGTTCGGCGCGCGCCGCGAGGCCGTGGCGTGGACCCTGGGCGCGGTGTGCCTGGCTTTCGGGGTGCTGCACGTGCTCTGGCTCGAGCGGGGCTTCCTCGACGAGTGGGACTACTGGGCGGGCACCTTCGGCCTGGTGGTTCTGGCGGCCATCCAGGTGTTCGTGTTCATCTGGGTGTACGGTCCCGAGAACGCATGGCGCTCCATCCACGACGGCGCCGACATCCGCATCCACCGCGTCTTCAAGTTCATCCTCACCTGGGTGACTCCCGCGTATCTCATGGTCCTCCTGGTGTGGTGGGGCGCGACCGACGCCCTGCCGATCCTGCGCATGGAGCGCTCCGCCGGCGGCGGCGTGCCGGCTCCGGAGAACCTCCTCTACGTGTGGGTGGCGCGTGGCGTGATGCTGTCCTTCGCCATAGCCTTCGCGCTGCTCGTCCGGCGCGCGTGGCGCCGCAACGGCTACGACGACGCCGGGGGTCTGCCGGAGGTACCGCGCGGCGCCCCGCCGGCGGCGGCACGGAGCCTGGTCGGCGTGGGAGGCCCATCGTGACCGGGCTGGCGATGGTGTTCATGGCGGGGAGCTGGGGGCTGGTGCTCGGCCTCGCCGGGTGGTCCCTGGTCCGGGTGCTCCGGGCCCAGCGAGCGAAGCACCGATGACCGTTCTCCTCATCCTGGGCGGCCTGGTTCTCCTGGTGGGTGGCGCCGAGCTGCTGGTGCGCGGCGCCACGCGCCTGGCGAGCGCGGCCGGCATCCCCTCCCTGGTGATCGGGCTCACCGTGGTCGCGTTCGGGACCAGCGCACCCGAGATGGCCGTCAGCGTCGGGGCCACGCTCCAGGGCGACTCGGACATCGCGCTGGGGAACGTGGTGGGCAGCAACATCTTCAACGTCCTCTTCATCCTGGGCGCGTCGGCGCTGGTGGCCCCCCTGGTGGTGGACCGGCGGATGGTGCGCGAGCAGGTGCCTCTGATGGTGGCCGTCTCCGGCCTGCTGATCGTCCTGGCGCTGGACGGCTCCGTGGGGCGGATCGAGGGGCTGGTGCTGTTCGGCGGGGTGCTGGCGTTCACGACGTTCCTGATCCGGCGCGGCCGCCGGGAGAGCACCGCGGCCGCGGCATCCGCCCCCCCGATGGAGACGATCGCCGGGACGGGGGGCGTCGTCCGTTCCGGCGTCTACGTCGCGGCGGGGCTGGCCCTCCTGGTGGCGGGTGCCCACGGCCTCGTCACCGGCGCGCAGGAGCTGGCCAGGGCGGCGGGTCTCAGCGAGCTCGTCATCGGCCTCACGGTGGTCGCGGCGGGCACGTCCCTGCCCGAGCTCGCGACCTCCATCGTGGCCACCCTGCGGGGGGAGCGCGACATCGCCGTCGGAAACGTCGTGGGCAGCAACATCTTCAACATCCTGGCCATTCTCGGCGTGAGCGCCATGGTGGCTTCCGACGGCGTCACGATCTCCCCCGGCGCCCTCACCTTCGACCTTCCGGTCATGACGGCGGTGGCGGTGGCGTGCCTGCCGGTGTTCATCGGCGGGCGGATCGACCGCTGGGAAGGCGGGCTCTTCCTGGCGTTCTACGTGGCCTACGCCATCTATCTCGGCCTCGACGCCACCAACCACGGAGCGCTCGACGAGTTCCGCGCGGCCATGATCTGGTTCGTGCTCCCTCTCACCGTCCTCACGCTGGTGGTGACCGCCTCCCGCGCTTTCAGGAGCGGCTGACGGATCGCGGGACCCCACACCCGGCGGACCCCGGGACCCACTCGCCCGCTTGTTGACGCCCGTGGCCCCCAGTTTTAGCTTCCGCTAAGTCACCTTTTAGGCGGGCCTAAACCTGATGCCTTCCCTGCTCTCCGCGCTGGCCGCGGCCACCCTCCTCCTGCTGGGCCTCCTCCTGCTTCCGCGGGTCCGCCGGGGGCTGGCCCGCCGCCGTCTGATCGTGGAGCGACGCCGGCTCGAGGACGCGCTGAAGCACCTCCATCACGCCGAGTACGACGGCCGCACCGGCTCCGTTGAGAGCGTGGCCGGGGCGCTGGGGGTGTCCCGGGAGCGGGCGCTGGAGCTCATGGGGGTGGTGGAGGCGGCCGGCCTGG
>JAHWKH010000029.1 GCA_019347995.1 Gemmatimonadota bacterium
CCCTGGCCCTTGTAGAACGTGTGCTTCGCGGCCCAGTCCAGCGGGATCTTCGCCGCCTCGAAGTACTCCTGGCTGTATTTCGCCTCGGTCTTGCACTTCGTGCAGATGCGGCGCAGGAGCCGCTGGGCCGTCACCAGGTTGAGCGCAGAAGCGACGTTGAACGGCTCCAGCCCCATGTCGATCATGCGCGTGACCGTCGAGGGGGCGTCGTTGGTGTGCAGGGTCGAGAGCACCAGGTGGCCCGTGAGGGCGGCCTTGATGGCGATGCCGCCCGTCTCCAGGTCCCGGATCTCACCGACCATGATGATGTTCGGGTCCTGGCGCAGGAACGCCTTCAGGGCGGCGGCGAACGACATGCCGATCTCATTGCGCACCAGCACCTGGTTGATGCCGTGGAGGTTGTACTCCACGGGATCCTCGGCGGTCATGATGTTGACTTCGTCGGTGTTGACCTTCGACAGCGCCGAGTAGAGCGTGGTGGTCTTTCCCGAGCCGGTGGGGCCCGTCACCAGCACCATCCCGTACGGGTTGGCGATGGCGTTCATGAAGTCGGCCTGCGCCTTGGGCTCGAAGCCGAACTGGGACAGGTCGAAGGTGAGGTTGCCGGCGTCGAGGATACGCATCACGATCTTCTCGCCGAAGATCACCGGCAGCGTCGACACGCGGAAATCGACCACCTTGTTCTTCATCTTGAGCTTGATGCGCCCGTCCTGCGGGACGCGCCGCTCGGCGATGTTGAGGTCGGCCAGGATCTTGATGCGCGAGGTGATGGCCGCCTTCATCTTCATGGGCGGCTTCATGACCTCCTGGAGCGCGCCGTCGATGCGGTAGCGGACCCGGATGTCCTTCTCGTAGGGCTCGATGTGGATGTCGCTGACGCCCTTCATGACGGCGTCGGTCAGCAGCCCGTTGATGAACTTCACGACGGGCGCCTGGTCCACCTCGGCCTGGAGGGCCGCGATGGAGATGTCCTCCTCGCGGTCCTCGATGATCTCGACGTCGGTCTCGACGAGGTCCTCGAGGATCTCGGCCATGCGGTCGTCGGCCGACTCGTAGTACTTCTCCAGGTGCTTGCGGAGCGTGTACTCGCCGACGATCACCGGCTCGATGTCGAGCCGCGTGATGAACTTGAGGTCGTCGATGGCCCCCAGGTCGGTGGGGTTGACCATGGCCACCGTCAGCGTGCGGCCCACCTTGCGCAGCGGGAGGACCAGGTGCTTGTGCGCCACGTCGCCGGCCACCAGCCGGATGATCTTGGCGTCGACGACCACCTTCTCCAGGTCCACGGCCGGCACCCGGTACTGCTTCGCCAGCATCCGGGTGATCTCCTCCTCGTTGGCGAAGCCGAGCTTCACCAGGGCGTAGCCGAGGCGCGTGCGCTCCCTGCGGGCCTCGGCGAGACCCTCCTGGAGCTGCTGCTCGGTGATGAGCCCTTCGCGCACGAAGAGATCGCCGAGCCGATCCTGGATGACGTTGGTGGCCATCGACGTCGCTGATCGTATGGGGGGAGATGGAGCCCGCACTCGCCCCCGTTGCCGGGGGGGTGGGAAGATGAGAGGGGGGCCCTGGACCGACCCCTCCAAGCTAGGTACCCCCGGGACGCAGGGTCAAGCGGGTAAACAAATGAATCACCGGACGCGCACCCGCGCGCGAAGCCGATCCAGCGTGGCGGGTCCGATGCCCCGCACCTCGAGGAGGTCCTCCACACGTCCGAAGCGCCCCCTGCGAGCCCGCAGCGCCAGGATGCGCTCCGCGAGCGCGGGCCCCACCCCCGGCAGCGCCTCGAGCTCTTCCGTGGTGGCACGGTTGAGATCCAGCGGGGGCGGCCCGCCGCCCACCACGGCCGCGGAATCCGACGGGCCGCCGACGACCCGCACGGCCAGGCCGGCCGCCCCGAACTCCAGGTGCTCCGCCAGCTTCGCCACCGTCGCCGGCCCCACGCCGCGCACCCGTTCCAGGTCCTCCGCCCCCCGGAAGGGGCCCTCCCGCTCCCGGCTCTCCACCAACGCCCGCGCCACCGCCGGCCCCACCCCCGGCAGCCGGTCCAGCTCCACCTCCGAGGCCACGTTGGGGTCGAGCCGCTCCCCCTCGGCCAGCGGCCGCGTCCGCATCGCCGCGTCCACGCGCGCCGCCTCCCCCTCGGCCACGAGGCGGGGAAGCACCCCGGAGGAATCCACCGGGAAGAGCGGCAGGGGACGCCGCGCCTCCCATCCCCAGCGCGTGCCGGCCGCGACGAGGAGGAGGATCGAGGCGCGGGCGAGCGTGCGGGTCTCTAGCTCGGTCATGGGTCATGCTGCGAGGTCCGGCCGCGCGGAGGAATGCCCCGATGGGCCCGCTCACCTCCCGGGCAGCATCCGCACCGGCACGTCGCCGGCCTCGAACAGGAACTGGCCGAAGAGGCCGAGCTGGAACTGGGTGGAGCCGGTGTGCAGCCCCACGAAGGAGTCGCGGTCGGTGTAGCTGGCCTGGAGCCCCACCTCCAGGCCGCCGACGGAGGTGTCCAGGGTCGCGCCGAGGCTGCGGTTCAGGCGGTCCAGGAAGGCCACGCACGACGTGCGACCGCCGGGGGTGCGGCAGTCGCGCTCGCCCGTGTACGTGTAGATGAGGGCGAGCCGGAGCGGCCGCTCCAGCTCGAAGGGCGCCCAGTCCGGCGCCACCAGCGACGAGCTCACGCTCACGCGGTGGCTCACCAGGTCGCTGCGGGTGTCGCCGGTCGGATCGCTGCCCTCCCCCATCCGGAACGCCCCGCGGTAGCTGGTGACCAGGTCGCCGGCCCAGGAGACGGTCAGGTCCAGCGGCACCTGGAGGTTGTCGTCGGTGCGCAGCTGCTGCGCCCTGGAGCCCGAGGCGGTCTCCCGCCGCGTGCGCTGGATGCCCGACGACAGGCTCAACGCGGTGAGGATCCGCCCGAAGGCTCCGGGGGGAGCCACGTTGGCGATGCCGGCGCGCAGGTCGGGCCACGTCTCGCTGCGCACGGTGCGATCGCTGCGGGTATCCAGCACGCCGATGCGGCTGTGGGCGTACGTGAGGTCCACCGAGACGCCCAGGGGGAGGACGATGCCCGAGCCCAGCGTCCACGCCTGCCGATCGGTTAGGGTGGCCGCGGTATCGCCCTGGATCAAGCGGAACGCCTCGAGGTCGCCCAGCCCGAACTGGTAGCCCAGGCCGGGCCGGACGGGCTCGCGGTGGAAGCGGGAGCTGAGGCCGTCCTGCCAGGTGGCGGTCAGCGGACGCAGCACCCGCATCAGCTCGGGCAGCAGGCCCTCCACCGTCCCGTCCCAGGCGAGCAGGTCGCTGGCCACCAGGGCCGGGTCCAGCGAGGCCAGCGCCCTCACCTCTCGCCGCCCGTCGGAGCTGCGCTCCAGGGCCAGCGGACCCGAGCCGGCCACCCGTCGCACGTAGCTCGCGT
The DNA here is from genome assembly GCA_019347995.1 of Gemmatimonadota bacterium. Next base: position 3,410 of record JAHWKH010000029.1, read on the forward strand.
TCCTGTCCGAGAAGTAGCGCGTGGTCCAGGTGGCCTCGTGGCGGAGCCACGGCCAGATGCGCGGGCGGGCATCCACCCGCGTGCGCAGGTCGCGCTGCGTCTCCCAGCCCAGGTCGAGGCCGCCCAGGCGCGCCCGCTCTCCGCGGATGAGCGCCTGGACCTCGGGGTCCGCGACGGCGTCTCCGGCGGGCAGGAGGTCCCGGGTGGACACGAACGCGACGTCGCCGGTGAGGAACGGCAGCGGCCGCACCGCGACCTCCCCCACCGACTCCATGGCCTCCCGGGGCGCGCGCGTGGGGCGCACCAGCGAGTCGTCGGGCAGCTCGATGATGCGGTCGTAGCGGAACGTCTCGTGGTCGAGGCGGCGGTAGGTGCTCCCTACGGTGACCCGCTCCGGCGACCAGCGCAGCCGCCCGTCCACCACCGGATCCTCCAGCGTCTCGGGCAGCAGCAGCCTCACCAGCGGCTCCAGGAACCCGGGCAGCAGGCCGAAGTCACGCCGCTCCAGGAGCCGCGTGTAACCCATGTGGGCGTCGATGCCCTGGCTCGACTGCTCGCTGGTCACGCTGCCGTTGGAGGCGCTGTACCAGCCGAGGCGGGCGTCGAGGCCGTCCAGGAGGGCCGACGCCACGGGGTTGGCCGACGGCGTCCGTTTGCGGAAGGCCAGGCTCACGCGCGTCTGCCGGGCGCCGGTGTCGCGCAGGCCGGGCAGCCGGTCGGCCTGCACGTCCGAATCGGCCAGGAACGTCGGGTCGCGCGTGGAGCGGTCGTGCACCACGGTGAGGGGCAGCTCGAGCCCCCACTCCGCCGGCGTGAAGCGCTCGAGGCGCAGCGTGGAGGCCAGCGTGAGCTGGCGGTCGTCCTGGTAGGAGGGCACCTCGTCGAGCTGGCGGAAGTACGAGCCCCGGCCGCTCAGCGTGGCGCGCGCGTCCACCACGTCGCCCGCCGCGAGGGCGACGTTGAGGTGGCCGGCGAAGCCGGGGTCGCGGGCGGCCCCGGAGAGGCGGAGCTCGTCCACCCACACCTCGCCGTCCAGCGGCTGGTCGCCGTCGTTCCACACGCCCAGCGCCATCTCGCGCACGTTGGCCAGGTCGGGCCCCCGGCCGCGGTCCGCGAGGACCACGGCGTACGTGGAGTCGGCGCTCCAGAGCGTCACCGGCGGATCGCCCGGCCCGCGGGGCTCGCGCAGGAGGGTCTCCTCGGCGAGCCTGCGCAGCTCCAGCCAGACGCCGAAGTCCACCACCACCTCGGGGAGCCAGTCCTCCGGGACCACCCCGGACGGGTTCGTCGCGGGCGTCAGGCGGGTGCGGTAGAGATAGAAGTTCTCCGCGTCGGTGCCCACCTTGACGAAGAAGTAGTGCGGCCGGTCGGAGCCGAACGCTCCGCTGCGAGGCACCACCCACAGGCGGGCCTGACGGTACGTGAGGAAGCTGCGGGGGCGCTGGGGAAACCGGTTGTAGACCTCGACGCGCTGGCCGGGGGGGAGGTCCCGGTAGCGGATCCCCAGGGACTTCTCGTTGAACTCCACACCCTGCCCCCCTGCCGCCGCAGCCGGGTCGTCGAGCTCCTCGAGCACACCCGGCGGCGATACGTAGGCGGGCCCTTCGGTGAGCCGGCTCACCGAGGTCACCTCGACGGGGCCTCCGGTCCCGGCGGTGTCGCCGACGAGCCCGCGCGCCACGCCGTCCAGCCCCCGCTTCAGCCAGCGCGAGCCGGTGAGCGCAGCCGGGCCAGGTCGAAGGAGCGGCGGCTGTCCGTGGCCACGGTGACGCGCAGGTGCTTCACGGCGCGCATGTCGGCCTCCGCGAACGGCCCCCCCACCTCGATGGCGCCGGGCGCCCGCAGCGGGATGCGGTAGAGCCGGAATCCGCTGCCGGTCTCGGCCTGGCTGCGGGCCAGGTAGGGCGAGCCGGGCCCCAGCTCCACCACGTAGCGCAGGTGGCGCTCCGAGTCGTCCAGGACGCCGTCGCCGTCCAGGTCCTCGGTGTCGCGGCGGCCGTTGCCCCGGGTGCAGTTCGCCCTCGGGTCGCCCGGCCGGTAGACGGCGGCGCGCTCGGCCAGGCAGCTCTCGCCCCACACCCCCTGCTGGTCCAGCGCGTCGCTCCAGATCTCGCCCAGGCGGGGATCGGCCTCCTGGTCGAGGCGCCCCAGCCCCCACGGCACGCCGTCCGCCTTCACGCCCGACGTCCCGCCGACCGCGTCCACGAAGAAGGCGTCCTCGCTCACCACGCCCAGGTCCAGCACCAGCGTGGCGTCGTCTCCGGTGGCGTAGAACTCCAGGAAGTCGCTGCGCGTGAGGTCGGCGCCCGTGGCCGAGATCACGGTGGTGATGGAGCGCCAGCGCCGCTGCAGCCCGCCTCGCGCGAACGTGAGGCGCAGCCCGGGCTCGCGGAGCTGGCCTCCCGCGACGCGGATCTGGCGGTCGATCTCCGCGGGGAGGAAGCCCTCGTGCACGCCGACGCTGTCGCCCGCCACCGATTCCTGGACCCAGGCGTGCTGCCATACGAGCTCCGCCGCGGTGCCGGCGTCGAGGGTGACGGGCAGGACCCGGTCCGCGCCGTCCGTCCGCGCGGGCGCGGCGCCGAGCTGCCAGTCCCGGGACAGGAGCGAGAGCGGCAGCGCCTCGGTGGCGTCGAAGTCGTCCAGGAACACGTCGCCCCGCGTGTTCGGATCGGGCAGCGACAGGGCCAGCTCGCCGTCCATGGACAGGCCCGAGCCCCCGGCGGTGCGCAGCCCCGGCAGGCCGTCCAGCATGCGGTCGAGCCAGGCCGCCGGCGCCGACCACGTGCTCGACAGGCCACCCAGCCCGATGGCCCCGGGCTCCACGCCCAGCGTGGGACGCAGCGCCAGCGTCTTCTCTCCCTGCCACAGCCCGAGGACATCGAGGCCGCCCCGCTCGCCCAGGTCCCAGTGGGCCGAGAGGCCGAACACCTGCGTGGGCGCGGTGCGGAAGACCTGCTTTTGCTCCCAGCTCGCGCGCACCACGGCGTCGGGCTGGACGGCGAAGAGGGTGGCGGCGTCCAGGAGGGTCACCTGCCCCACGTCGTAGTCGATGGCGTAGTCCACGCCCTGGACCAGGAGCCGGTCGCCGAGCCAGATGCGCTCGCTACCGTCGCGGATACCCAGCGCTCCCAGCGAGAAGGACGAGATGACGCCCTCGCTGCGCACGCGGTACGGGATGGTGAGGCGGAACAGGCCGCCGTTCTCCCGCTCGAAAGGGTCGCCGGACTCGTAGATGCGGCGGTTTCCGTCGCCGCCGAGGATGCGCCTCGTGTCCTCGGCCGAGAGGGCGAGCGAGGGCAGCGGCGGCGGCGCCAGGAACGGCTCGAGCGTGGGGAAGACGATGAACGTGCCCTGCACCGCCGGCGGACCCAGCCCCGGCATCGTGAGCTCGTCCCCGCCGGGCTGGAAGACGTGGGCCCGGTCCACCTCGTCGGCGGGGGCGTCCTCGTCGAGCCCGAAGAGGCGCAGGTAGGTGATGTCCTCGCCCGTGGGGCCGCGGGCGAAGGTGCGGCCGGCGCTGCGCTCCCCCAGCGACACGGTGACGTCCACCGACGCGGGCTCGACGTCGGAGGAGCCGCTGACGCGGTAGACGTTGTGCATCTCCATGGTCCAGGTGGGCCTGCCCGGCTGGTGCAGGGCCCCCGGCGCCTTGAGGAGCCGCAGACGGGGGCGCGCCCCCGTCACGTGCAGGCGCTCGGGGTTGTAGTCGCCCACCGTGTCGCCCGCCGCGGTGATGTACGTGACGGCCAGCATCTCGTCGCGGGCCAGCGGGCTCCGGAGCGCGATCCACAGCCCGGAGGGATGGACGAAGTAGTCCACGCCCGGCTGCAGATAGCGGAACCAGCCGGCCTCGCGGACGGTGTCGGCGCCCTCGCCCGCCACCGCTTCGGCCTGGATGAACCCCTCCACCTGCTGGCGCAGCACGGGGTTGTTCTCGAAGCGGTAGACCTGCACGGGCTCGAGCCCCGGCGCCACCAGCGGCGACGCCTCGGATCCGTCCAGGGCCAGGACGTCCACGTGGGGGTGGTCGCGCAGCCCACGGGGATCCACCAGGAAGAAGAACTGCCCCTCCACGTAGTCGGCGTCGTCCAGGACCAGCGTGTCCTCCTGGACGAAGCCGCGCCGGCCCCCGGCTCCGGAGAGGCGGAACTCCCGGGAGGTGAGATCGCCGCGCTGCTCCGCCCATACGGCCTGGAAGTCCAGCGCCCCGACCTTGCCCGTCGCCTGGAAGCCGAAGTTGCCGGCGGGGATGCCCTGGGTGAGGAAGCGCGAGCGGGGCAGGCGGAACGTGACGTCGCCAAGCTCCAGGCGCTGGACGATCTCGTCCTCGGCGCCGTCGTAGAAGATGTTGATGCGGTTGGCGGCGTCGAACTCCCGGATCTGGTCGAAATCCACGTCCACGTGGAGCCGCTCGGCGATGCTGCCGCCCACCTGCACGCCGAAGCGGAGGTCGGGGTTGAGCTGGGGGAGGAGGCGGGGGCTGCACGCGTCCTGGAAGCGATCGTCGCAGGGGCGGAAGCGGGTCCAGTCTCCCCCGAGCTCGGCCCGGCCCACGATCCGCATCCCGAGGTCGGTGGCGCCTTCGATGAAGCCCTCCACCTCCCCCGCGCCCGCCAGGGTGTCGGCCGCCTCGGCCCGGACGGGGCGGCGCGCGGCCGTGCGGGCGGGCCGGGCGAGGGCCTCCCCGACCCGGGCACGCAGGGCTTCGGGCCCCTCCAGCCGCCGCACCAGGAGGCGCCCCGCCTCCGCGGGCCCCGGGCCCGGCGACAGCCAGGGGTCGCCGGTGCCCGGCACCGCCGGCCAGGGCCGGGGAAACGGGAGCGGCAGCGGCTGCAGGCCGAGGCGGAGCGGGAGGCCCTCGGCCGGCGCGGTGAGCCGGAACACGATGGTGTCCGCTTCGGCGCCCTGCCCGCTCCCGCCGTTGCGCCCGGGCGCGGCCGTGCCCGGGGGCGCCGCCAGGGACGCCCCGGCCACGACCGGAAGCGCGGTCAGAAGCAGGGCGAGGACACGCAAGGAAGCAGGGCCTGCCTGAGGGGGGATCGGTACGGCCCATGGGGTGTACCCAGCGAAGCCGCGGGGCGAGGCGCCGCGCGGTTCGAGAGGGGGGCTCGACACGCCCCCCAATTTCGCCAAACGCCCAGCAAGGGGAAACCCTGGCCCCCCGGGGCCGCGCGCCGCGCCGGTGGCGCCCGGCCGCACGGACCTCCCGCCAGCCATGCGCATCCTCACCCGCTACCTCCTCAAGGCGCACCTCGGGCCGTTCCTGTTCGCCCTCACGGCGCTCACCGGCCTGCTCTTCCTCAACGCCGTGGCGCAGCGGCTGGAAGACCTGGCCGGCAAGGGCCTCACCTTGGACGTCATCCTCGAGTTCATGGTCCTCTCGCTGCCCCACACCGTCGCCCTGACCCTGCCCATGGCGGTCCTGGTGGCGGTCCTGTACGCCTTCGCCGAGCTCACGAGCAGCAACGAGCTCACGGCGATGAAGGCCGGCGGCATCCGCCCGCAGCGCATCCTCATGCCCCTGGTGGTCGGCGGTGTGGTGATGGCGGGCGTCATGCTCTACTTCAACGATCGGGTGCTCCCCGAAGCGAACCACGCGCTCGCGCAGCTTCTCGTGGACATCGGACGGAAGAGCCCGACGTTCGACCTGCGCGAGCAGGTGGTGAACGAGGTCTCGGCCGGAGAGGGCGCCTCGACCGTCTTCCTCACGGCGCGCAGCATCGACCGGGTGACCAACGAGATGGAGGACGTGGTCATCTTCGACCCCAGCGACCTGCGCGCGCACCGCACCACGTACGCCGATCGGGGGAGCATGGCGTTCAACGAGGCCCGCACCGACCTGTACCTCACGCTGTACGACGGGGTGACGTACGAGACCGACGGCGAGCGGAGGGGCGGGTTCCAGCAGGTGCGCTTCGCGCGCCAGGTGGTGCCGCTCCGGGGCGTGGGCAACGAGCTCGACCGCCGGGCCGGCGTGCGCGAGAGGAGCGACCGTGAGATGTCCATCGGCATGCTCGCGGAGCGGGCGAACGAGCGGCAGGCGGAGATCGAGCGCGTGCGGGAGGAGTCGGCCAGGAGCACCCGGGAGGCGGTGCTCCTGGCGCTCGGGCGCACCGAGGAGGTGGATTCGACCGCGGCCATCGCGCTGGGCACCCGGCGCCACCCGGAGGCCGCGGCGCGGCTGGAGGCCGCGCGGGCTCCCGCCGGCGGACAGGCCACGCCCGAGCGGTCCCTCGCCTCCCGGGACGAGGTGACGCGGCGCGCCGCCCTCGCCGCCCGCACGGCCGTCACCCGGGCCGACGCGCTGGGGCAGACCGTGAACAAATACCGCGTCGAGATCCACAAGAAGTACACGCTCGCCTTCGCGTGCATCGTCTTCGTGCTCGTGGGAGCTCCGCTGGCGGTGCGCTTCCCCCGGGGCGGGCTGGGGCTGGTGATCGGCGCGTCCTCCATCATCTTCGCCATCTACTGGATGGGGCTCATCGGCGGCGAGAAGCTGGCCGACCGGGGCATCGCCTCCCCCGCCGTGACCATGTGGATCCCGAACCTGGTCTTCCTCGTGGTGGGGCTGTGGCTGGTGGCGCGCATGGGCCGCGAAGCGGCCACCAACCGGGGCGGGGGATGGGAGGAGCTGGCGGGGCTGCTGGCCCGGCCCTTCCGGCGCTCGCGGAGCGCTCCGTGAGGATCCTGGACCGCTTCGTGGGAAGCACGTTCCTCAAGCTGTTCGTCATCTCCCTCCTGGCGACGCCGCCCCTGTTCATGCTGGGCGAGGTGACCGAGGAGCTCGACGTCTACGTCGATCGCGGCCTCACGACCCTGGACGTGCTCCACGGCTTCATGTACCAGATGCCGCTGTGGCTCACCTGGTCCTTCCCCATCGCCGGCCTCATCGCCGCGGTCTTCACGGTCCACGCCATGACGGCGCATCACGAGGTGGTGGCGGCCAAGGCCGGCGGCATCTCCTTCCACCGGCTGATCGCGCCCATCCTGGTGCTGGCGGCCCTGCTCACCGTCGTGGCCCTGGCGCTCACCGAGATCGCCCCCCGCAGCACCCGCGTCGCCTCCCAGATCCTGCAGAACCAGGAGCGGGGCCGGGACTGGAGGGCCGACTTCGTCTACCAGACCGAGGAGGGCCTCTCCCTGTCCGCCCGCCGCCTCACGGTGGCCGACGGGCGTCTCACCGGGGTCGTGCTGGAGCGCCGGCCCACCGACACGCTGCCCGCCATCCACGTGCAGGCCGAGTCGGCGACGTGGGACGATCCGGTCGGCTGGACGCTTCACACCGGTTACATGCGCCTGCTGCCCGAGGACGCGCCTGAGCGGGCGTTCAACTTCAGGCACCTGCGCATGGAGGGGATCGAGGAGCGGCCGGAGGAGCTCCTGCGGGAGCCCCGCGAAGAGGAGGAGATGACCTACGCGGAGATCGACCGGCTGGCCCGCATCATCCAGCGGACCGGGGGTCAGCCCCACGAGCTGCTGGTGAAGAAGGAGCAGAAGCTGGCGATTCCCGTGGCCACGTTCATCATCGTCCTCTTCGGGGCGCCCATGGCCACCAGCTCCAAGCGGGGCGGCGCGGCCTACGGAATCGGCGTCGCGCTGGGCGCCACCATCGCGTACATGGCGCTCATGCGGGTCGCCAGCGGCCTGGGCGCCAGCGGCGCCATCCCCCCGCTGGCGGCCGCCTGGCTGCCCAACTCGCTCTTCCTGGCGGCGGGACTCGTCCTCATGGTGCGGGTGCGGACGTAGCCGGGCCGCCGCTTACGGTCAGGGTGACGCGTCGTCCCGGGCTCGCTACGAAATCGCCTCCACCGCCGTGCATACCACGTCGTGCACGCGCCAGTCGACGGCCCGCGCCGCCTTCACGGCCTGGTCCATGCGCGTGGCCGTGGCCTTGCCGTCCGCCGTCACGACGAAGAGCTCGCCCGTGAGGACGTGACCCTCCTCGCGCATGCGCACCTGCGCGTCCGCCACCCAGGACAGGCCCAGGAGGGCCTCGCGGATCCGGTCCGGGAGCGGCGAGGGCTCGCCCTCCACCTCGGCGGGAGCGCGGTCCATGAGATCGCGGATCACGCGCGAGAGGTTCTCGAGCCCGTCCTTCGTGATGTCCAGCGAGATGAGGCCCGCCGCGACGGAATCGGCCCACCACCAGCCCATCCCCACCCCCAGGATCCCCGCCACCCCGGCGCCCGCCGTCATCCAGTCGGCCTTGTTCATGTCCGCGTCCGCCTTGAGCGTCTTGTCGTGGAGGACGCGCGCCAGGGGTAGCTTCATGCGGCCGAGGACGAGGGGCGGCACGGCGCTGTAGACCAGCGCCGCGATCATGGGCCAGCCGGCCCACATGGGCTGCCCGCCGACGACCATGAGACCGATGGTGGGGTGCTCCCGCCGTACCAGCCCCATGACCGAGTCCAGCAGGATGTAGACGCCGAAGAGGGTCAGGGCGACGGCGCCGGCCAGGAAGGCGATGGAGACCGCGCGGTGGTAGCCGTAGGGGTAGCCGTCGTCGGGCGGGCGGGCGGCCACGCGCGTCGAGACGAGGAAGGCGACGGGCGCCACGAAGGAGAGGATGTCCTCCACCCACGCCGCCTTCATGGCCTGGGAGCCGCCCATGGTCAGGTAGATGACGGCCACGATGCTGGCCATGAAGGCGAGCGTGAGCCACTCCAGCCTCCGCGCCCGGTCGAGCGCGCGCCGCGCCTCGGCCGGCATCTCCGCCGGCTCGCGGAGCTTCACGGCCGGCTCTCGATGTGGCGGTCCAGCGCCACCAGGAAGCGGTTCTCGCCGGGCGGCACCGCCAGCACCCGGGCGGTGTCGCCCTGGCCCCGCCAGGGGCGGCTCAGGCCCACGTGGGCCTTCCACGGCGTGCCTCGCGTCAGGCCGCCGGCCACCAGGTGGAGGTCGAAGCGCTCGAGGCGGTGGAGCGCCTCCTCCGTGCCGATCCAGCTCCACTCCACCCGGGCGCCCAGGGAGCGGGCGAAGGACTCCACCAGCTCGGCTTCCGGGCCGGCCGCCCCGTCGCCGCTTCGCCGAAGCGTGGGCGGGCTCTCGGCGGCCCCCACGCGCATGAGCTGCCCTTCCACCTCCTCCAGCGTACCCTCCGGGTCGCGGGGGAAGGGGCCGCACGCCGAGGTCGCGACCAGCAGCAGG
>JAHWKH010000002.1 GCA_019347995.1 Gemmatimonadota bacterium
GACGACGAGCCGTCGTCGTACGAGGAGGAGGACCCGGAGCTCTCCTCCGGTGACCTCGACCTGGCCGCGCGCCACCAGCTGCGCCGCATCGCGGGGCTGCGCACCGAGCTCGAGGACATCACCGAGGTCGAGTACCGCCAGCTCCGGCTCGAGCGCGTCGTGCTCGTCGGCGAGGTCCACCATTCCCGAAGTGGACGTGACGAAGTCGGCGTGCTCCAGGAGGTCCTTCCGGGCCTCGGGGTGCACCACCACCTTGGCCGTCGGGTTGGCCGCGCGCGCCTTCTCCAGCTCCACGAGCACCATGTCGTCGTGCACGTAGCAGTAGCCGTCCCACGCGATGATGTTCTCGCGCCCCGTGCGCTCCTGGACGTAGGCGGCCAGATTGCGGTCGGGCACGAAGATGATGGGTCGATGGGCCGGAATGGACTCCACCACCCGCACCGCGTTGGACGACGTGCAGCAGATGTCGGATTCCGCCTTCACCTCGGCGGTGGAGTTCACGTAGGCCACGACCGCGGCGTCGGGGTGCTCGGCCTTCAGGCGCCGCAGCGCGTCGCCCGTGACGAAATCGGCCATGGGACAGCCGGCCCTGGGATCGGGCATGAGCACCGTCTTCGTCGGCGACAGCACCTTGGCCGTCTCGGCCATGAAGTGCACACCGCAGAACACGATGACGTCGGCCTCCGTCTCGGCGGCCTCCTGGGAGAGCCCGAGGGAATCTCCCAGGAAGTCGCTCACCGCCTGGATCTCGACGCGCTGGTAGTTGTGGCCCAGGATGACGGCGTTCAACGCCTGCTTCCGCTCGCGGATGCGCTCCGTGAGCTCCTCCGGCGGAAGGGCCGCGTACTCCAGCGTGGAGGGCAGCGGCCGGAAGCGGGTGGACATCGTCGTCATCGGCAGGCTCTCTATCAGCGGGTCCGGAAGCGTGCGACGGGCGCGACGAGGGCCCGCGGGCTGTTCTCCCACGGGCCCCCGAAGCTGTCGCCTTGCGTGTCCGTCGGAGATCAGACCGTGAACGAGCTGCCGCAGCCGCAGCCGCCGCTGGAGCTGGGATTCCGGAAGCTGAAGCCGGATCCCATCATGCTCGTCACGTAGTCGATCTCGACGCCCTCGAGATACTGGGCGCTGAAGGGGTCGACGAAGAGGCGCAGGCCGGAGACGTCGAAGATCTCGTCGTCGCTCTCGGGTGCGTCCTCGATGTTGAGGCCGTACTGGAACCCCGAGCACCCGCCCGGCAGCACGGCGACCCTGAGGCCGGCGTCCTTCTCCGCGCCGTGCTCCTGCAGGAACTCCTGCACCTTGGAGACGGCGGTCGTCGTCAGGTTGATCTGCATCGGGCTCACGCTCCTGCGTGTGCGATCCTTCATGAGCGGGTACGCATGTCGTACACGGTGGAAACCCGCGCGGTTCCTTTCCGATCGGTGCTGCAAACCTATCCCGGCGTGCGGCGCGAATCAACCGTCCAGCGACCCTCCGGGCCCGGCGATCAGGTCCGCCGCATGGAGAAGGTCGTCGGCCACCCCCACGCCCGGGGGAAGCGCCTGCTGGTGGCGCGCTCCGTAGCCGGTCCGCACCAGAATGCCCCGCCCCCCGAGGGCGCGTGCCGGCTCCACGTCGGAGACCTTGTCGCCCACGAAGAAGGAACGCGCGAGGTCGAGCCCGAGTTCCCGGGCGGCCTGGCGGTACATCCCGAGGCCGGGCTTGCGGCAGGCGCACGGGCCGGTGACGTCGGGATGGTGAGGGCAGTGGTAGGTGGCGTCCACCCGGGCGTGGCATCGCGCCAGCTCGGCCTCCACCCGCGCGGCCACCTCGCTGTAGTCCTCCTCCGTGTAGAGGCCACGGGCGATCCCCGACTGGTTGGTCACCACGACCACGGCGTAGCCGCTCTCCCGCAGCCTCCGCACCGCCTCCGCGGCCCCGCGCTCGAGCCGCACGTCCTCGGGATCCGCCAGGTAGTCACGCTCGACGATGAGGGTGCCGTCCCGGTCCAGGAAGACCGCGGGGCGCGGGCCGCCCGCTCCGGTCATCGCTCCCGTCCAGCGGGCGGGCCGGCATCGATCGCCGTGGCTTCGAGCAGGCGGCGCGCCAGCGTGCCGTCCTCCTGCGGGTCCACCGTGCGGAGGTCAAGGACCACGTCCCCCTCCTCGATGCGCGCCACCACCGGCGGCTCGCCTTCCCGCAGGCGCGCGGCCAGCGTCCCGGCGCCCCCTTCGCCCGGACGCACCCGCAGGGTCCAGCTCGGCAGATGGACACCCGGATACGTCCCGCCCCCGACCACGGCGCGACCCTCGGCCACCCGGAGATCGCCACGCACACCGGCGGCCTCGAGCCCCGCCTGGAGAACGTGGGCCCGCTCGAGAAGAGCGCCGGGGTCGAGGCTCAACATCCGGAGCGCCGGGACCTCTTCCCGTACGCGCTCGGGCTCCAGGTGGAGCCGGAGGGTGGCCTCCAGGGCGGCCAGCGTCCCCTTGTCGACGCGCAGGGCCCTGCAGAGGGGGTTGGAGCGCATGCGATCGACCCATCCGGCGCGGCCCGCGAGGATGCCCGCCTGAGGCCCCCCCAGGAGCTTGTCCCCCGACACCGCCACCAGGTCGGCGCCGGCGGCCAGGCTCTCCGCGGCGCGCGGCTCGGGAGGCAGCCCGAGCGCGGCGGGATCGAGGAAGAGGCCCGATCCGAGGTCGTGGAGGAGGGGCACGCCCAGATCACGCGCCAGCCCGGCCAGGTCCTCCAGGGACGCCTCCTCGGTGAAGCCCTCGATGCGGAAGTTGGAGCGGTGCACCTTGAGGACGAGCGCCACGTCCTCGCCCTCCGCCGCGGCCCGGTAATCCTCGAGCCGCGTGCGATTGGTGCTGCCCACCTCCACCATCCGGGCTCCGGAGCGCTCCAGGATCTCCGGAATCCGGAAGCCGCCTCCGATCTCGACGAGCTCGCCGCGGGACACCAGCACCGGGCGTTCGCGGGCCAGCGTGTTCACCGCCAGGAGCAGCGCCGCGGCGTTGTTGTTGACCACCAGGGCGTCCTCGGCGCCGGTGAGGCGGCGCACCAGCGCGCTGCAGTGGTCGTAGCGCGAGCCCCGCCGCCCCTCCTCCAGGTCGTACTCCAGGTTCGTGTAGCCACGCGCCGCCCGGTCCATGGCCTCGCGGGCCGCCGGGGCCAGGGGCGCCCGGCCCAGGTTGGTGTGGAGCACGACCCCCGTGGCGTTGATGACGCGTCGCAGCGAGCCCCTCTCCTCGGCCACCAGGCGCGACTCCACCAACCGGGCCCAGGCGTCCGGATCCGAGGGATCGTGGTCGGGGCCTCCCTCGGGGTCGGCCGCCGTCTCACGGAAGCGCGCCACGGCGGCGCGCAGGTGATGGAGCGTCCGCTCGCGCCCGAAGCGCCGCTGGAGCGCCTCCAGGGGCGGGGCGGCCAGGAGGCCGTCCACCGACGGGATCCGCCGGCGCAGGTCGCTCATCGGCGCGGCCGGCGCGCGGCCGGGAGGAGGGCCCCCGCGCGGGCCGTGTCCGGCGGCACGGCCGTCGTATCCGGGGCCACGAGCGCGGTGTCCGGCGCCACCCCGGCCGTGTCCAGCGGCACCAGCGCGGTGTCCGGCGCCACCCCCACCGTGTCCGGCGCCACTCCGGCCGTGTCGGGGAGCGGGGCCGCCGTGTCGACGGGCTCCGGCTGGCGCACGACCACCGCGGTCCCTCCCCCGAACGGGAATCCGTTGATGTTCACCACGCCCGTCACGGTCAAGCGATAGGGAATGTTCGCGGGGAGCGGTTCCTCCAGCAGCACGTACAGACTCTGGGAGGGCAGCGGCTCCCCCATCACCCGGCCCCGGCCCTGCCCCGGGGTCGTGGGCACCTCCCCCGGCCGGGGGATCCGGCTCACCGACGGCGGCAGCGGAGCCTCCGGGCCTTCGGCGGCATCCGGATCCTGCGGGCCCGCCGCGGCCCTCACCGAATCGCGATAGGCGTCCCATCGCGCCGCATGCAGCACCCGTTCCACGGCCGGGGCGGGGGGCGCGTCGGGGGGCGCCATGGTGTCGGCCTCCAGCGCCACGGCCGCGTTGCTGGGCGGGATGTCGGGGTCCAGGAAGTCATCGAACTCGAGGCGGATGGCCGTGGGGGTGGCGGGCACGGCGCGGCCGAGCACGGCGCGGGTCGTATCGGACCGCAGGACCGGCACCTCCACGATGAGCGTATCGGCGTCCCGGAAGAGCAGCGCCATGGATCCCCTCGCCTCGCTGAAGTCGATCTCCCGGTTCCGGTTGATGTCCTGGAAGGCGGTGAGCTCGTAGCGGCCGGTGGGGAGGTAGCGCAGCGCGAAGAATCCCTCGTCGTCGGTCACGCCAACGTGCGCGACCGTGGTGTCGGCGGCGGCCTCGTTGCGGCGCAGCACCACCTGGTAGCCTTGCGCGGGCTCCCCGGTGGTGCGCTCCATCACCATCCCCGCCACCACGTTGGGCGTGAAGGGCGCGCCGGTGGAGAACACGAACTCGAAGGGCTCGGGCATGGTGTTGCCGAACATGTCCTGGATGACCGGCAGAACCGTCACGCGGTAGACGAGCCCCGGCTGGAAGCCGCCGGACAGGTCCACCTCCAGGGCGTCGCGGGAGTGGCTGACGCGCACCTCTCCGGTGCGGGGCGACACCAGCACGGCGTCGTCCAGCGTCCCGCTGGCGGGCCGCGCCGAGATGCGCTCGTTGAAGCGGATGCGCAGCGGATCGGGCACCGCCTCCACCTGGGCAAAGGTATCGGGCACGGTGGTGATGACCAGGGGCGGCCGGCGATCGACCGGGCCGCCGGGCGGCGAGCCCTGCCGGGCGCAGGCCGGGACCGCCATGGCCAGGAGCACCGCCAGCGCCGCCCCCCACCCCGTGCGCGGGGGCGGTGGGGCGGCCCTCACGCGTCTCCCTCGAGGAGGCGGAGCTTCGCCTCCAGCCGCTCTCGCTGCTCGCCGACGACCCGGACCTTGTCCCGCTCCCGCTCCACCACGTCGGCGGGGGCCTTGGACACGAACTGCTCGTTCCGCAGCCGCTTCTCGGATCCCTGGATCTGACGCTCCAGGCCCTCGATCTCGCCGCGCAGGCGCTCGCGCTCGCGCTCCAGGTCGATGACGTCCTCCAGGGGGAGGAAGAGCTCCGTCCCGCCCGCCAGGACCGCGTGGGCGCCGATGGCGCCGCCCCCGTCCTCCCCCCAGGCGACGTCGTCCACCCGCGCCAGCCGGGACAGCGCGCTCCGCTGCCCCTCCACGGTGCTGCGGAAGCCCTCGTCCCGTGTGGAGAACCGGACAGCCACGGCCTCGCCCTCGGGCACGCCGTACTCCTTCCTCAGGCTGCGCAGGGTCGTGACCACCTCCTGGAGCGCCGCCATGCCGCTCTCCGCGGCGGCGTCGCGCAGGTCGGCCCGAGCCTCCGGCCAGGGCGCCACCATCAACCCCGCGGGACGCTCCGAGCCGGCGGGCCACGGAAGCGCGTTCCACAGCTCGGACGTGACGAAGGGGACCACGGGATGGAGGAGGCGCAGGATGCCGTCGAAGACGACGACCAGCGTGGTGCGCGCGGCCTCCCGCGACGCCCCCGAGTCCTCGCGAAGGCGGGCCTTCACCCACTCCAGGTACCAGTCGGCGAACTCGCCCCAGAAGAAGTGGTAGAGCGTGTCGACGGCCTCGTGGAGGCGGAAGCGCTCGAGCTCGCGCGTGGTGCGGGCCGCCGCCTCCTGGAGGCGGGAGAGGATCCAGCGGTCCTCCAGCTCCAGGTCGCCGCGAACGTCGTCGAGCGGCTTCACCGCGTCCTCCCCCACGCTCATGAGCGTGAAGCGGCCGGCGTTCCACAGCTTGTTGGCGAAGTTGCGGCCCGGCGCGAACGCGGCCTCGAGGTCCTCGTGGTCCAGGAGCACGTCGGTTCCCACCGCGGCGGACGACAGCACGGTGTAGCGCAGGGCGTCGGCGCCGAAGCGCTCCACCACCTCCAGGGGATCGATCCCGTTGCCCAGGGACTTGGACATCTTCCGGTTGTGCCTGTCGCGCACGATCCCGTTGAGGTAGACCTCCCGGAACGGCACCTCTCCCATGAACTCGAGGCCGGCCATGATCATGCGGGCCACCCAGAAGAAGAGGATGTCGGGACCCGTGACCAGGGTGTGCCCGGGGTAGAAGGCGCGCAGGTCGCGCGTTTCGTCGGGCCAGCCCAGCGTGGAGAACGGCCAGAGCCAGCTCGAGAACCAGGTATCCAGCACGTCGGGATCCTGCTGCAGCTCCGAGCCGCCGCACGATGGGCAGGCGTCGGGGTCCTCCCGGGCGACGATGGTCTCGTCACAGGCCTGGCAGTACCACACGGGAATGCGATGCCCCCACCAGAGCTGCCGGGAGATGCACCAGTCCCGGATGTTCTCCAGCCAGTGCTCGTAGACCTTCTTCCAGCGCTCGGGCGTGAACGTGACCGTGCCGTCGCGCGACGCGGCCAGCGCCGGCGCCGCCAGGGGCTCCATGCGCACGAACCACTGCATCGACAGGCGCGGCTCCACCACCGTGCCGCAGCGGTAGCAATGGGGCACGCTGTGGACGTAGGGGTCCACCCCCTGGAGGAGCCCTTCGGCCTCCAGGGCCTCCACCACCCGCCCGCGCGCCTCGAGCCGGTCCATGCCCCGGAAGGCCTCGGGCACGGTCCCGGCCATGCGGGCGTCGTCGGTCATGACGTCCAGCAGCTCGAGGCCGGCGCGGCCGGCGATCTCGAAATCGTTGGGATCGTGCGCGGGCGTCACCTTCACCATCCCGGTGCCGAACTCGGGGTCGACGTGCGGGTCGGCGACCACCGGGATGCGGCGTCCCGTGAGCGGGAGGTGGACGTCGGCGTCCACCAGCTCCCGGTAGCGCTCGTCCCCGGGGTGCACGGCCACCCCCGTGTCGCCCAGCATGGTCTCGGGCCGCGTGGTCGAGACCGTGAGGGTCCAGCGCCCGTCGTCCAGCCGCCCGATGGCTTCGGCGCCCGCGGCCGCCGCCCTCCCGGCGGCGGGCCACGCCTCCTCCGCCAGCGGATAACGCAGGTGCCACAGCCTCCCCTCGGTCTCCTCGCCCTCGGCCTCCTCGTTGGAGAGGGCCGTGAGGCAGCGGGGGCACCAGTTGATGATGTACCTGCCCCGGTAGACGAGCCCCTTCTCGTGGAGCCGGACGAACACCTCGCGCACGGCTCGGCTGAGCCCCGGATCCAGCGTGAACGCCGTGCGGTCCCAGTCGCAGGACGCGCCGATGGCCTTGAGCTGGTCCAGGATCGTGCCGCCCGTCTCCTCCACGAACGTCCACACCCGTTTCTCGAAGGCCTCGCGGCCGATGTCGAAGCGGGACGTGCCCTCCACCGCGAGCTGGCGCTCCACCACGTTCTGGGTGGCGATGCCCGCGTGGTCGGTGCCCGGCAGCCACTCCGAGGCCCACCCCTGCATGCGGCGCCAGCGGATGAGGAGGTCCTGGATGGTGTTGTTGAGCCCGTGCCCCATGTGAAGGACCGCCGTCACGTTGGGCGGCGGGATCACGATCACGTACGGCTCGCGCCCCTCGTCGAGGACGGCGGAGGCGGGCACGTGGAACCATCCGGCCTCCATCCAGCGGCGGTAGAGGTCCGGCTCGATGGCGGGCGGATCGAGGCGGGGGGGCAGCTCGCGCGTCACGGGGTCTCCAGGAAACGAAAAGCCAAGTCTAGCGGCACGAAGGGGAGCGTCAATCTTCGCCCGGCGACGCCGAGGAGGGCGTCCAGACGCGATTGACCACGGCCCGCACGCCCGGCTCCCGGGACAGGGCCTCGAGCACGCTCCGCGCCGTCTCCACGTCGGGGGCCGTACCCACGACCTCCAGGATCCCGTCGGTGAGCTCGCGCAGCCGCAGGTCACCGCCGCCGGCCAGCTCCGCCAGCCGGACGCGGGTCGCCTCGAGGTCCAGCGACGGAGCGTCCGTGAGGGCACCCGCCATGGCCTCCAGGCGCCGCGACGCGCCCTCCCACGCTTCGGTCAGTCTCGGCAGCGGCCCCCCCGACGCGGGGCGCCGGGAGAGGAGGATGCCGCCCGCGACGCCGGCGGCGACTCCGGCGGCGAAGGCCAGCCACCCGAGGGCGGGGGCGCGGCGGTCGTCATGCATCGGCCAGCGGGACAAGAGGTCTCCGTTCGGTGCGAGGACACGCGCCTGCCCGCCGGCGCGACAGACGGGTCGTCGGACCGCTTCCGGGGTCGTCGCGCCGCCCGGGGCGTCAACGACGCCCGCCGGAGGGGCGACGGATGTCGACTCCGGGGCAGATGAGGTACGCGGGGGAAAGCGCCGGGTTCCCGGCGGAGGGACCGTCCCGTCAGCCCGACGCCGGGGACGGCTCCGGCGTTCGCCAGGCCGGCGCGTCGTGGAGAGTCGGCCCGCTGGAGCCCGGCCGCCCCGCGAAACGGGCGCGGCGTACGGCGTCGAAGAGCGGATCGGGCAGGGCCAGGAAGGAAGCCGCCACGCGCGGACCGAAATGGCGGCCCGTCACCCTCGCGATCTCCTCCAGCGCGTCCGCGTGGGGCCGCGAGCGGCGATAGGCCCGGTGGGAGGTCATGGCGTCGTACGCGTCGCATACGGCCAGGATCTGGGCCACCAGGGGGATGCGCTCCCCCGAGAGGCCTTCGGGATAGCCTCCGCCGTCCCAGCGCTCGTGGTGGTAGCGCGCGCCCGTGGTGAGGTGCTTCAGGCTCGGGATCTCCTCGAGGATGCCGGCGCCCACATGGACGTGCAGGCACACGGTCTCGCGCTCGTCGTCGCTCAGGGGTCCCTGCTTCGTCAGGATGCGCAGCGGCACACACAGCTTCCCCAGGTCGTGGAGGAAGCCCGCCGCCCACACCGTGTCCCTCATCTCGGCGTCCAGCCCCAGCTGGTTGGCCACGGCCACGGCGAGGATGGCGACGCGTCTGGAGTGCCCGGCGGTGTACGGGTCCTTGGCGTCGATGACGGTGGCCATGATCTCCAGGAGCTGCTCCCCCGAGAGGGGGGACAGGGCCTCGGGCAGGAGGCGGTCGGCCGCCTCCAGCAGATTCCTGCGGAACGCCGCCGGCTCTGGCTCCGGGACGGGGCCCCCGGAGGTGAGCTCGAGGTAGGCGCGCGTGACGTCCGGGCAGAACTCCCTGCCCCGGCCCTCCACGACCATCCGCTGCACCTCCTCGAACGCGATGGGACCCCGGTGCGGCCTCATCTCGGCGAGGGCGGTCACCGTGTCGGCGAGCCGGAGGATGCGCGACGTCAGCGGGATGTCGGCTCCCGCCAGCCCGTCGGGATAGCCGCCGCCGTCCCACCATTCGTGGTGGTGGCGCACGATCGGCGCCACGCCCTGCAGATGGGGGATGGAGTGGACGGCCTGCTCGCTGCGGAGGGGATGCAGCAGGACCCGGGCCCGGGTGTCCGGATCGAGCCCGCTCGTCGGATTCTCCCAAGCGTCCTCCACCAGGCCGATCATTCCCAGGTCGGCGATCACGCACGCGAAGAGGAGCTCACCCACCTCCTCGCGGGAGAGGCCCATGCCCTCCGCCAGGAGGCGGGCCAGGTGCCCGGTGCGGCGACCGTGGTGGCGCAGATAGCCCTGGGCGGTGCCCATCACCCGCGTCAGCGCTTCGAGAAGGCCGACGTAGAACGCCCGTCCAGAGTTCATCGGCTGCTGCTGCTGCTGCACGCGCCGCCCTCCGGGAGGGAGTGGCAGGAGTCCCGACCGAGCTCGCCGTGGGGGGGACTCTAAAGTAATGTCCCGCTTGCGCAAAACACCAGCGATCCGCCGGGGCGCGTCTCGTCTTCAGGTGCGGGCCGTTTCCCGCGGTCGAGGGCCTCGGCCGCCGGCGGCTCAGCCGCCCACGCCGCTGGTGTCCGGCCTCACCGGCCCCCCTCGCAGCCGCTCCCGTTCGCGGTCCACACGCTCCCGGATGGCCTCGCCGCGGGCCTTGGCCGACTCGCGGGCCGCGGCGGACGCGGCGCCCCGCTCGAGGTCCTCCCATTGCCATCCGCCGTCGTTGGACGGATCGAAGGGGGCCGCGAACGTGAACGGCAGGGGGAGCGTCACGTCGCCCAGGTGGATCTTCCCCGGGCTCACCCCCCAGCGCTTCCCGTCCGTGTCGGTGAACGTCCAGTCGGTGGCGCGCCGGGCCGCCTCGGCCGCGGCCTCCATGGAGTCGGCCACGGCGGCCAGCGCCAGCGCGAAGTCGAGCTTTCTGCGCTGCTCGTCGCTCAACGCCGCCAGGTTCTCGGGGAGGGGCGCCCACAGCCGCAGGTCGCCCGCCCGCGGCCGCAAGCGCTCCGCCGCGCTCATGAGCTCCTCGTCGGTGGGCACGGCCTCCTCACCCTCGGGATCGCCCGGCGTCCCCACCGGCGCAGGGACGGGGGCGGAACGGGGCGCCGGCTCCTCCCTCTCCTCGAGCAGCTCGGGCTCCTCGGGCTCCTCGGGCTCCGGCTCGGGCGGCAGCTCGACGATGCGCAGCAGCTCGGTGCCCTGGAGCGTCCTCTGGCCGGATTCCGAGAAGGTCGGTCCCTCGATCTCGTCGGGACGCGGGGCCATGACCGGATAGAGGGCGAGCACGAGCAGGTGGATCGCCGCCGATATGACGAGACCCACGACCAGCGGCCCCGCCGACGGGCGGCGGGGAGCCAGCGTCTCGTCGGGGCGCGGTGTGGGAATGTGGGAGGACGGCGGGGGATTCATCGTATCTTCTAAACCCGCCGGGGGGAGCGGTTCCTGAAAGGCCGCGCCGTATGGGCGTTTTCGGCCCGTCGGCCGCCCTGGAGGCGGGGGGGTCGTGGGACGCCGCCGCCGTCAGCGGACCAGCCGGCCCAGGCGTTCCGCGGCTTCGGCCAGCCGCGCCTCCGAGCTTGTGAGGGCCACGCGGAAGAACCCTTCGCCGCCGTCGCCCAGCGCCGCTCCGGGAAGCACCACCACACCCTCCTGGTCCAGCGCCCGCAGCGCGAAGGCGTGCGACGCCTCGCCGTCCGGGACCGGCACCCACAGGTACATGGTGGCCGCGGGGAGGGCCACCTCGAAGCCCGCGCCGCGGAGCGCCGTAGCGGCCGCGTCCCGGCGCCGCTGGAAGGTCGCCACGTTGTCCGGGACCCAGGTGTCGTATGCGCCGAGGGCGGCCACGCCCGCCGCCTGTACGGCCAGGAAGGCGCCGGTGTCCATGAACGTCTTCACCTTCGAGAGGGCGCCGACGAGCTCCGCGCCCCCGCATGCCCATCCCAACCGCCAGCCCGTCATGTTGTAGGTCTTGGAGAAGGAGTGGAACTCGAGGGCCACCTCCCGGGCGCCGTCCAGCTCCAGGACGGACGGCGGCCGATACCCGTCGAAGGCGATCTCGCTGTAGGCGTGGTCGTGCACGAGCACGGCCCCGCGCTCGCGGCACCACGCCACGGCCGACTCGAGGTATCCGCGGGGCGCGCTCGCGGTCGTCGGGTTGTTCGGATAATTGAGGTAGAGGATCTTCGCGAGCTCGGCGATTTCGGCCGGGATGTCGTCGAGCGGCACGAGGAAGTCGTTCTCCGGCCTCAGGGGAACGAGCCACGGCTCCCCCCCGGCCAGCACGACGCCGCCCCGGTACGCCTGATAGCCGGGGTCCGGGACGACGGCGGCGTCACCCGCGTCCAGGAAGGCCAGAGGCAGGTGCGCGATCCCCTCCTTGGATCCCAGCAGCGGCAGGAGCTCGGTCCCCGGGTCGAGGGCGGCGCCGAAGCGCTTCTCCATCCATCCCGCGATGGCCCGGCGGAGCTCCGGGAGGCCCGCCTGGAACGGATAGCGGGACATCTCGGTGCGGCGGGCCGCGGCGCACAGCGCCTCGACGGCGGCGGGGGGCGGATCCAGGTCCGCGTCGCCGGCGCCCAGGTCGATCAGGTCCACGCCCCGGGCGGCGAGATCGCGGCGCCGCTCCGCCATGCCCGCCAGCGGATAGGGCGGCAGCGAGCGGAAGGCCCGGGAGAGGTGCCGCGTCACGCCGGCCGGCGCATCCGCGTCACGCGCGGCTCCCGGCGCCGCGCGCGGCCACGTCCAGGGCGTCCTGGGCGCCCTCTTCGGCCACCACCGGGTTCCTGAGCACGCCGACGCCCGGGATCTCCACCTCGACCACGTCGCCGGGCTGGAGGGGCCCGATGCCGTCGGGGGTGCCGGTGGTGAGGATGTCTCCGGGCTCGAGGGTCATGATCCTCGACGCGAACGCCAGCAGGAACGGGATCGGATACGCCATGTCCGAGGCCCTGCCCCGCTGTCGCTCCTCGCCGTTGACACGGGTCGTCACCGAGAGGGCGTCCACGTCCACGGCGTCCAACGGGGCGGGGCGCCCGACCGCGCAGAAGGTGTCGAAGCCCTTGGCCCGCGCCCACTGGTCGTCCGTGCGCTGCAGGTCGCGCGCGGTGACGTCGTTGAGCGGGACCACGTGGGAGAGGTGCGACCAGGCGTCCTCCTCCCGGATGCGCCGCGCCCGTCGGCCCACGATCACGGCGATCTCGCCCTCGTAGTCCACCCGGCCCACGCCCGCAGGCACCACGATGGCGTCGCCGTGGCCGATGAGAGCCGAGGGCGGCTTGAAGAAGAGGAGGGGCTCGGGGGGCACCTCCCCGCCCATCTCGGCCGCATGGGCCGTGTAGTTCTTGCCCACGCAGAGGATCTTGGACGGCCGCGGCAGGTCGTTCACGGCGCGCCCCGGCTGGCGCCGCGGCGCGTGTGGAGGACCGTGCCCACGATCGCCGCCCCCGCCGCGATCGTGAGGAAGACGGCGATCACGCCCCACCAGAAGCCCAGCCCGGAGGCCTCCACGGACCAGCCGGCCGCCGAGCGGCGGAAGGCGAGGAAGGCGAAGATCAGCCAGACGAGGCCGATGACGAAGCCGAAGATCTTGGACATGGCGACGGGTGTGCCGGTGGGGTCGTGACGGCCGGAGGAGCTCCGGCCCGCGGTCGGCGCGAAGAATGGGCGATGGCGGGGTGGTGGACAAGGCCGCCCGGCCGGCCTACGGGTCCGTCCCGACTCCGTAGAAGCCCTCCACCGCCCGCCGCACCTCCGCCCACGGTCCCTTCACCAGGGGAGCCGGCGGCAGTGACTCGCGCAGATACGCTCCGTAGCGCCTGCGCACGATGCGGTCGTCCAGCAGCAGCACCACCCCGTGATCGTCGCGGGAGCGCACCAGGCGGCCGAAGCCCTGCTTGAGCCGGAGCGCCGCCAGCGGCAGCATGTATTCCCAGAAGGCGTTTCCCCCGGCGCGCTCGAGCGCCTCGACGCGGGCCGCCGTCACCGGCTCGGTGGGCACCCGGAACGGGAGCTTCTGGATCACGAGACCCCGCAGCGGGTCGCCGGGCACGTCCACGCCCTCCCAGAACGACGCGGTGCCCAGGAGGACGCCGTCGCGCGACTCCACGAAGCGGGACAGCATCCGGTGTCGGTCGTCCTCGCCGTGGACGAAGAGGGCGTGGCGGCCTTCGAAGCCGCCGGCGCGCAGCAGCTCGGCCACCCGGCGCAGCGCACGGTGGGACGTGAAGAGCACGAACAGCCCGCCGCCCGTCCGGTCGGCCACCTCCGTGACGACGCGGGCCGTGGCGTCCTGGAACCCCGCCTCGCGCGGGTCGGGCAGGTCGGTGGGCACGCCCAGGAGCGTCTGGGTGCCGAAGTCGAAGGGAGAGGGCACCACCGCCTCCACGACCAACGGCGCCTCCTCCATCATGTCCAGGCCGGGGGCGTCGATCCCGAGGCGTCCCCGCAGGAAGTCGAAGCGGCCCCGGGTGGCGAGCGTGGCCGACGACAGCACGGTGGTATCGGCGCGGCCGAACAGGGCGTCGCGCAGGATCGGGCCGAGGTCGATGGGCGCGGCCGCGAGGACCATGTTGCCCCGCCTCCCCCTCCCCCGGACCTCCAGCCAGCGCACCCAGGCGTCCCTGTCCTCGCCCGGGGCCAGCACCAGCCGGATGCCGTGCTGCGCCGCGGCCAGCCTCCGCTGGATCGAGCGCAGGTCCAGGATCCGCTCGTCCAGGCGCCCCGACTCGTCCTCCATCGCGGCGGAGCGCGCCGCCAGCTCGTCGATCTCCCGCTCCAGGCGGGCCAGCGACGCGAGAAGCGCCTCCATGGCCTCGCGGACGTCGGCGCGGCCCGCGGGCTCGGGCAGCGCGCCCTCCCCGTCGCCGATGCGGGTGGCCTCGCCGTCCGGGCCCGGCACCAAGGGCTCGACGGCGTCGAGGAAGTCACCGGTCCGCGTCCGGGCGTCCTCCAGGAGCGGACGGGTCCGCTCCTCCATGCGTCCCCGCAGCGACGGCCCGTCGCCGCCCACGCCGGCCAGCGCCTCGTGCAGGGCGGTGAGGACGCCTTTCCCGCCCCGGTCGAGGCGGTGCAGCAGGCGGTACAGGCCCCGGCGGGTCACCTCCACCCCCATGTGGGAGGTGGCGGCGTCCTCCACGTTGTGGGCCTCGTCGAGGACCAGGTGCTTGTAGGCCGGCAGCACCGCCGAGGAGGTCCAGTTCTGCGTCAGGCGCCGCACCGCCAGGTCGGTGAAGAGCAGGTGGTGGTTCGCCACCAGGACCTTGGCCGACGCCGCGCTGCGGCGGCTCTTCTGGTAGAAGCACTGCTGGAAGTGCGGGCAGCGGGCCCTCAGGCAGATGTCGGGGTCGCTCCGGACCTCCTCCCACAGGTCGTCGGACGGCAGGAACGACAGGTCCGACAGGGAGCCGTCGTCGGTCTCGCCCATCCAGGCCAGCAGCGCGTCGACCTCGGCGCTCTTGTCCTCCTCGAAGAGGCTGGGCGCGCTCTCCGCCGCCAGGCGGGCGCGGCGAATGGAGACGTAGTTCCCCCGACCCTTCACCAGCGCCCACGGTACGTCCTCGCCCAGGAGCCTGGAGACCAGGGGCAGGTCCTTGGCGACGAGCTGCTCCTGCAGGTTGATGGTGGCGGTGGAGACGACGGTGCGCTCGTCGTTGTCCAGCGCCCAGCGGGCCGCCGGCACCAGGTACGCGAGGGACTTCCCCGTGCCGGTGCCGGCCTCGACGATGGCCACGCCGCCGTCGTTGTAGCGCTGCGCCACCATGCGGAGCATCTGGCGCTGTCCCGGACGGTCCTCGTAGGACGGATGCGCCGCCACCATGGCCCCACCGGGCGCCACCAGCGCCTCGAGCGCGGCAGGATCCAGGAGTCGGCGCACCCTGGGCTCCGGCGGCTCCACGACCACGTAGAGATCGGTGGCGCCGTTGTCCGTGATGGCCGTGCCCACGCCCTCCTCGAAGAGGCGCGCCGCCACCGAGAGGTCGGCGTGGGAGGGCTCGAGGACGCCCGAAGGGTGGTTGTGGATCATGACGCCGCCGGGGGGCGGGTCGTGGCGGGCGGCGGCCACGACCGCCTCCATGTTGCCCCGCGCCACCGCCCGGGGGTCGCTCACCACCCGCTCCGGCGTCACCGAGGCCAGAAAGCACACCTCGCGGCCGCCGGCCCGGGCGATCTCGGCCCGGATGCGCTCGGCGGCGTCGGCGCCGAGACGGAGCGGCGGCCGATGGGGGTCGGCGCCCGTTGGGAGGGCCGCGGGCCCCTCGTCCAGCCCGTCCACGCCGGCGAGAGGAGGGACGGCGGCGGGCCGCGGGCCGTCCGCCGCCGTCGCCGTCGCGTCCCGGAAGTGGCGGCGCCTCACGTTTTCAGCTTCTGCTTCCTGGCGGCCGGGAAGAGGACGTTGTTGAGGATGAGCCGATACCCCGGGGAGTTGGGGTGCAGGTCCAGGTCCGTGGGCGGATCCCCGATCTGGTGCTCGGGATCCTCGGGGTCGTGGCCCCCGAAGTACGTGAACGTGCCCTCGCCCAGGGCACCGTGGACGTACTTGGCCCACTCGCCTTCCTCGCCCAGGACGATGGTCGAGCCCCGCAGGCGGTCCTTCCGGAACGACGTGGTCAGCCCATAGAAGTCGGGAATAACGGACTCGTGGCTCTGCGTGAGCATGGCCGGCACCGGGTCGAACTTGGCCGAGAAGCCGAAGAGCGTGTAGACGCCCAGCTCCTGGCGCCAGGGCGTGTTCACCTGGTGCCCGTCGATGTCGCTGAAGGCGTTCACCGAAGGCGCGACCTGCACCTCGGCGTCCTCGAACCCCATGGCGCGGCTCCAGTCCATGCGCCCGGTGGCCTGGGGGTCGGGGGGGTCGCCGTCCGAGTACGCCGCCGCGATGTCGACCTCCGCGGCCGCCAGGGCCAGCTCGAGGGTCTCGGTGGCCGAGCACATGGCGAAGAGGAACCCCCCTCCTTCCACGTACTCGCGGATCCGCTGCGCCACCGCCTTCTTCAGGGCCGGCACATGGGGGAAGCCGAGATCCGCCGCCACCTCCTGGTTGCGCGCCACCTCGTCCTGGAGCCAGGGCGCTCCAGCGTAGGTGAGATAGAACTTGGAGTACTGGCCCGTGAAGTCCTCGTGATGGAGGTGGAGCCACTCGTAGTCGGCCAGATCGCCGGCCACCACCTCCCGGTCCCAGATCGTCTCGTACTCGATGCCCGCGTACGTCAGCGCCATCGTGACGGCGTCGTCCCACGGCGTGGCGTTGGGCGGGGTGTAGATGGCGATCTTCGGCGCCTTCTCGAGCGGCACCGCCTCCATGTTGGCCTCGGCGATGACGCCCCGGATCTGCGCCACGTCGGCCGGACCCACCGGCGTGACGGTCACGCCGCGCAGGGCGGCCTCGCGCCGCACGCCCTCGGTGTCGGGCAGGAGGAACGCCCCGGCGCGGTAGTTGAGCAGCCACTCGCCGGTGAGGCCTGCCTGCAGCACCCAGTAGGTGAGACCGTAGGCCTTGAGATGGTTCACCTGCTGCCGGTCCATGGGCACCAGGAGGTGCTGCGCCGAGGCGGGAGCGGCCAGGATGCCCGCCGCGACCAGGCCGGCCGCCACGACGCCCCTCCAGTCGGCCCGCCTCACGGGATCCTCCCGCGTACGCGCTGGAGCTCGCGGCGGGCGGCGGGGACGATCGGGCTGTTCGGACGCGCCACGATGAGCGCCTCCAGCAGCCGCGCCGCCTCCTGCAGTCCTCCCTCCCCGCCCGTGTCGGCGTGCCAGCGTGCCAGCGCCAGCATGGCGTCGGCGGCCTCCGGTGCCTCGCCGTGCCGCTCCACCAGCAGGGCCCGCAGCCGGGCGGCCCCCGCGGCGTCTCCCGCCGCCTCGGCCAGCCGCGCGGCGTGGGCCAGGACCCGGGGGCGGTCGCCGGCGGAGAGATCCCCGGCGGCGCCGGCGAGGGAGGCCGCCGCCTCGGCGCCCTTCCCCCGATGGGCCTCCACGGCCGCGTGGGCCAGCGCCCGGGCCGATGCCGGCTCGAGCCGCTCCAGGAGCCCGGCGAGCTGGATCACCTCGGTGGCGTCGGCCGGGGCGAGGCCACCCACCGCGTCCAGGAAGGCCTGGCGGGCCAGCTCCACGTCGCCCCGCTCCAGGTAGAGGTAGGCTCGCTCCAGGGCGCTGCGGGGGCCCTGGACGTCCGCGAGCACCTCCACGGCGTCGTCCTCGCGCCCCGCCGCCTGGAGCGCCCCCGCCACCACGGCCGCCAGAGCGTCGGTCTCCGCCGCCCCCGGGTACTCGCCCTGGATGACGTCCAGGCGGCTGCGGATGTCCCCCGGCTCGCCCGTGGCGGCCTCGATGCGGATCAGCGCGGCGAGGGCCCGTCGCCGCTCCGGCGACGCCACCGGCAGGGCGCGCGCCAGGCGCGCGTGGGCGGCCACGGCCCGGGCCGTATCGCCCAGGGCCAGGGACGTCTCGGCGATGCGGAGGTCCAGGGCCCGCGCCTCGGGCCCGCTCTCCACGTCCTCCCGCAGGCGCGTGTAGCTCCACAGGCCGAGCTCGGCCGCGCCCGCGCTCTCGGCCCAGCGCGCGACGTCCCCGAGAAACGCGCGGCGCGACTCGCCTCGCAGCTCCGAGGCGACCTCGGCGGCGAGCTCGCGAGCCCGGGACGCCATCCCCACGTCCAGGGCGGCCTCGACCGCCACGCGCTTGCGAGCCGTCGTCGTGGGCTCGGCGGCGAGCATCTCGACCAGCGCCTCGCCCAGGGCCGGGCGGTCGCCCTGGAGCTGGCGCAGCCGTCGGAGCACCTGCTGCCCCCCCCCGCCGGCGGACCCCACCGCGCGGCTCCAGGCCTCGACGGCCTCCAACGGACGTCCCATTCGCACCAGCAGGTCGCCCAGCTCGGGCGCCAGCGCCGCGGGATCGGACACGGTCTCCACGCCGCGGCGGAGGACGGCGAGCGCCCGCTCGGGCCCGTGGACCTCCGCATAGATGCGCGCCACCTCCCTGTACGGCTCGGGCGCCCTCGCACGCTCCCGCATCCATCCCTCGGCCTCGGACTCCAGCGCGGCGAGCGAATCCAGCTCCGCCAGCACGCGCAGCTCGAGGTAGCGCACGCCGGCGGCGTCCGGATCCGCCTCCAGGTAGCGGTCGGCCAGGGGCAGGATGTCCGCCAGGCGCTCCCGCGCCCGCAGCACGCGCTCCAGCGCGAAGAGCCCGCCGGCCGATGCCGGCGACGTCTCCAGCAGGGCCCGCAGGACCTCCTCCGCGCCGGCGAGATCCCCGCGGGCTTCGCGGGTGGCGGCGTCGCGCAGGAGACGCCCCTCGGCGCGGGCGTCGCCGCCCGCCTGCCCGGCCACGGCGCTCGGCGCCGACAGCGCCGCCAGGCCCGCCAGCATCAGGGTCGCCGTCCGTAGCGGCCGCCTCACGGTCCCCCCTCCGGCGGGGGATCGCCGCCCGAAGGCGTCTCGCGGTTGAGCCGCTCGAAGTACTGGAGCACCAGCTGCCGCTCCGCGGGAGAGAGGCGAAGGAGCGCCGCGGCGTCCGGCACGGCGAAGGGCAGTCCGCCCAGAGCCGACGGATCCAGGGGCATCACCTCGCCCGCCTCGAAGGTCCCGGCGGCCGTCGACTCCCGCTCCTCGGACACCTCGTCGTTCTCGAGGCTCCGGCCCGCGTCCAGGAGGCGGTGGAAGAGCCGCTCCTGTCGCTCCCGCGTGTCAGCGTCGAGGCGCCCCTCCCGCATCTGCTCGGCCAGGGCGGCCGCCTCCCGGGCCAGGGCCTCCAGGTCGCCCAGGGCCTGCTCCGAAGCCCCCGGCTCCTGCGCCATCTCGCCCAGCTCGCCGGCCACCTGCTGCTGGCCCTGCGCCAGCTCCTGCATCTGCTGCGCCATGGCCTGCTGGCCGAGCTGCATGGGCATGACCTGCCCCGCCTGGTTGTTGAGACTGCCCTGCTGCTGGGCGACCTGCTCCAGCCGCTCCTGGGCGTCCTGCCCCTGCTGGCCGCCCTGCTGAGCACCCTGCGCCATGGCCTGGGCCCCCTCCATGGCGGAGAGGGCGAGGCGGTTCAGGGCGTCCATGGCCGCGTCGGCGGCCGCCCTGGGGCTGGGCGCCGCGCCCCTGCGTCCCTCCATCGCGTCCACGGTGCCCTGGATCGCCTGCATCGCCTGGCCCATCTGGCCCGACAGCTGGCGCATGGCACCCGGATCCACTCCCTCCCCCGCCGCGGCCTGGAGGTTATCGGCCATGGACCGCACGCCCTGCATGAGGGCGGCCTCGTCACCCCGGAGCTCGGCCATGGCGTCCGGTCCCTGCATCTGCTCCCGGATCTCGCCCTGGCGCCGGGCCAGGGAGAGGGCGTCCTCCGCCGTCTGCCGGAAGGCCTCCTGGGCGCGCTGGGCCTTCTGCTCGGCCATCTGCTGCTGGGCGTCGCGCAGCTCCTGGGCGGCCTCCTGGAGTCCCTCAGCCGCCTCCTGGGCACGCTGGGCCGCCCGGGACATGGGCTGCGGCTGTCCCGCCTGGCCCTGGGAGGCCTGCGGCCGCTGCGCCTGCCGCGGGGACGTCTCCTCGCTCCGGGCCGCTTCGCGCGCCTCCCTGCCCGCCTCCTCCATGGCCTCCTGCGCCTCGCGCGTCTGCCGATCCGCGCGCTCGACGCCCTGGCGGGCGTCCTCCTCCCCCAGCTCGTCCAGGCGCGACTGCAGCCGCTCGATCCGCTCCCGCAGCGCCTGTGCCTCCTCCTGGAGGCGCTCCTGCTGCTCGGCCCGGAGGCCGGGCTGGTCTCCCTCCTCCAGCGCGTCGGCCAGCGCCCGCTCCTCGCGCGCCAGCTCCTCGGCCTCCGCCTCGGTCGCCCGGAAGTCCTGCTCCACCGCCGCGCGCCTCAGGCGCTCCAGTGACTGCTCCAGCCGCTCCCGGAACGCCTCCTGCTCGTCCATGAGCTGGCGGAGGGTCTCCTGCGCGCCTTCCATCTCGCGCTCGCCCAGCCGCTGCGCCATCTCCTCGAGACGCGCGCGCATCTCCTCCGGCGCCGCCTCCTCCATGAGCTCCTGGAGCTCGCGCAGATCGCGCTGGAGCTGCGGGTCGGCGGTGCCGGCCTCGCGCATCGCTTCGGCCAGAGCCTCCAGCTCTCGCCGGGCCGAGTCCACCTCGGCCAGCATCGAGCTCTGCTCCTCGAGGGCGCTGCGGAGCTCCTCGCGCTCGCTGAAATCGGGCCCCTGGGGCTCCTGCCGCCGGACCTCGGGGCGCTCCGACTGCGCCCCGCGGCGGGCGGCCTCCGCCTGGCGCTCCATGTTCCTGGCCTGCTCGCCCGCGTCCTCCGCCCGGCCGGCCAGCTCCTCGAGGCGCTCGGCCATGGCTTCCATGCGGTTCTGGGCGTCGCGCCGCATGTCCGCCGCTCCGGGCATGCTCAGGACGTATTCCCGCGTGAGCCCCTCGGCCCCGGACGGGGCGTCGTCCACGACCCGTGCGAAATAGCGGACCGTGTCCCCCGGCAGGAGCCCCCACCCCGTGAGGTCGAGCACCGGGCGCGCCACCGCCGCGCGCGTGCCCCCCAGGTCCATCCTCTGCCGCACCGGCTCCCGCCGCTCCCCGAGCGAGGTGACCCGGAAGGCCACCAGCTCGAGCGTGCGGACCCCGTGGTCGTCGCGCGCCTCGATGACCAGGGGCTGGCGCAGGCTCAGGGGGAGCACGGTGTCCCGACCCGGGAAGGAGAAGCGCACCGAGGGCGCCGAGTCCGGCACCACGGTGAGGTCCAGCAGCGCCGGCGCGAGCTCGGCGGCGCCCCCTTCCCGGTCCAGGAAGCGCCAGGCGTAGAGACCGCTCTCCCTTGGCGTCCACACACCGGAGAAGCCCCGGTCGGCGACCTCCAGGGGTACGGACAGGCCGTCCTCCTCACGCTCCAGGCCCGCCGACGAGAGGCTCCGGCTGGCGCGGCCCTCGATGGCCACGCGGGTACCGGCGGGGACCACCAGAGGCGGGGGATCGCCCCGGTACTCCTCCGGAGGACGGCCGGTGTGGGGCGGGAAGCTGAGCTCCAGGGCCACGTCGCTCACCAGGAGCGGGTCCACCGGCGTGATCACGTGCTCCCGGCTCGCGGCGCCGTCGGGCGCCGTGACGCGGTACCGGATCTCGGCCGTGACGTCCTCGAGGCGGAAGCGTGCGCCGCCCGCCGCCGTGGCCACCGTGCGCTCGCGGGGCACGTCCCCCGCCGCGCGCCAGCGGAGCGTCACCTGGCTGCGTCCCTCGGCCTCCACGGAGACCACCAGCGGGCGGCCGCGCAGGATCTCGGCGTCGCCGGGATGGACGACCAGGGGAGGCAGGACCGGCCGCGCCAGCAGCTGTAGCGGCGAGCCGAGACCGCTCCATGCGTTCGTGGCACGCTCCGGCGACATCACGAGCAGCAGCGCGGCCACGGGGGCAAGCAGGGCGAAGCCCGCGTAGCCGCGGCGCACCCAGCGCCCCGTCGCCGTCCCGAGTCCACCCGCCAGGCCGGCGTCGTCCGCCTCGAGCCGCCCCGCCACCCGGCCCTCGCCGTGGGCGGCCAGGGCGGCCGACACACCCGCCGGCAGCGCCCGGGAGAGCTCGAGCGCGCCCTCCACCGAGCCCGGCTCCAGCCCCGCGGCCTCGTCCATGGCCCGGGCCACCCGGCCCTCGGCCAGCCAGCGCCGCGGGACGAGCCGGATCGCGGCGGCCGCGGCGGCCACGAGGCCCAGGGCGAGGAGGTCCAGGGCGAGCGGCCAGGGCGAGCCCTGGGCCCATCCGTCGGAGCCGGCCCCCAGCCACGCCA
>JAHWKH010000300.1 GCA_019347995.1 Gemmatimonadota bacterium
AGACGGCGGAGGTACGGCCGCTGACCCGGAGGATCCGCACCGTCGGCGCCGTGGGCTTCGACGAGACGCGCATGGCGTACGTGGCGCCCAAGTTCGGCGGCTGGGCCGAGCGGTTGCACGTCGACTTCACCGGCCAGGTGGTCCGCAGGGGCCAGCCGCTCCTGGAGGTCTACTCTCCCGAGTTGGTGACGGCGCAGGAGGAGCTGCTCCTGGCCGCCCGTATGGCGGAGTCGGTCGGAGACAGCCGGGTGGAGAACATCGCCGCGGGTGCGCGGGACCTGCTCGAGTCGGCCCGGCGCCGTCTCGCGTACTGGGACATCTCCGAGGAGCAGGTCCGGCGGCTGCTCGAGACGGGGGAGGTGCGCAGGACCCTCACCATCCACGCGCCGGTCTCCGGGATCGTGATGGAGAAGGACGTCTTCCCGGGCCAGGCGTTCCAGCCCGGCAGGAACCTCTACATGATCGCCGACCTCTCGAGGGTCTGGGTCAACGCCGAGATCTTCGAGTCCGACGCGCCGCTCGTGCGCGAAGGGATGCCGGCCGAGATCTCGGTGGCGTCGCTGCCGGGCGAGGTGCTCTCCGGCACCATTGAGTACGTCTATCCCACGCTGGAGGACCGGACGCGCTCCATGCGGGCGCGCATCACCATCCCCAACCCGGGCGCGAGGCTCAAGCCGGGGATGTACGCGACCGTGACGCTCAGCGCCGACCTGGGCGAGTCGCTGACGGTTCCCACCTCCGCGGTCCTCCACTCCGGCGAGCGCGCCGTCGCGTTCGCGGACATGGGTGGCGGCGAGGTCATGCCGCACGAGCTGCGCCTGGGCCTGCGCGGCGAGCGGTACGTGCAGGTGCTGGAAGGCCTGGAGCCCGGGCAGCGCGTGGTGACGTCCGCCCAGTTCCTGCTCGACTCGGAGTCGAACCTCGCCGAGGTGATGAAGGCCATGATGGCCCAGATGAACATGTCCGACATGGAAGGAATGGACATGGACGGCATGGAGGGGATGGAGATGGAAGGAATGGAGGGGATGGACATGGATGGCGATGATGCCATGGACATGCCCGCTGGCATGCGGATGGACGGCATGGCCGCGGACACCGCCGGGGGGCGCTGACATGCTGAAGCGCATCATCGAGTGGTCGATCAACAACAAGTTCTTCGTGGTCCTCGGCACGATCGCGATCGTCGGGTTCGGCGGGTGGGCCATGGCCACCACGCCGGTCGACGCCATCCCCGACCTCTCGGACGTGCAGGTCATCGTCCTGACGGAGTGGAAGGGGCAGGCGCCGCAGGTGATCGAGGACCAGGTCACCTACCCGCTCTCCACGGAGCTCCTCAAGGTCCCGAACACGAAGTACGTCCGGGGCATCAGCCAGTTCGGGCGCTCGTTCGTCTACGTCGTCTTCGAGGACGACGTGGACATGTACTGGGCGCGCTCGCGCGTGCTCGAATACCTGAACGGGGTCGGCGACAAGCTGCCGGAGGCCGTCCAGCCCCAGCTCGGGCCCGACGCGACGGGCGTCGGCTGGGTGATGCAGTACGTGCTGCTCGACCGCAGCGGGAAGCTGAACAACGCCGAGCTGCGGAGCCTGCAGGACTGGAACGTCCGCTACCAGCTCACGGCCGTGCCCGGCGTGAGTGAGATCGCCACGCTCGGCGGCTTCGAGAAGCAGTACCAGGTCGAGCTGGAGCCCGAGCGGCTGCTGGCCTACGGCGTCCCGGTGCCCAGGGTCCTGAAGGCCATCCGCGAGTCGAACCTGGACGTGGGCGGGCGCGTCCTGGAGCTGGGCGGCAGCGAGTACATGGTTCGGGGGCTCGGCTACCTGGGCTCCGTCGAGGACATCGAGAGCATCGCGGTGGGCGTGGGTGAGGCCGGGACCCCCATCACCGTCGGGGATGTCGCCCGCGTCCACGTCGGGCCCGAGATCCGCCGCGGAATTGCCGACCTCGCCTGGCGTACGGAGGACGGCCGGATTCGCCAGGGCGAGGTCACGAGCGGGTTCGTGGTGATGCGCTTCGGCGAGAACCCCCTCGAGGTCATCGAGCGCGTGAAGGAGCGCATGGCCGAGATCCAGCGCTCCCTTCCGGAAGGCGTGGAGATCGTGGCCGGGTACGACCGGAGCGACCTCATCCACCGCGCCATCGAGACGCTGCGCCACAAGCTCATCGAGGAGAGCCTGATCGTCGCGTTCGTCACGATCCTCTTCCTGATGCACGTGCGCAGCGCCCTGGTGGCCATCATCACGCTGCCGGTGGGCGTGCTCATGTCGTTCCTGGTCATGCGGTGGCTGGGCGTGAACGCGAACATCATGAGCCTGGGGGGCATCGCCATCGCCCTGGGTGCGATGGTGGACGCCGCCATCGTGATGATCGAGAACATGCACAAGCACATGGAGAGGAACGAGCGGGAAGGACGGCCGCGCAGCCAGTGGCGGCTCGCCGTCGACGCCTCGAAGGAGGTGGGCCCCGCCCTCTTCTTCTCGCTCCTCATCATCACCCTGAGCTTCCTTCCCATCTTCGCGCTCGGCGCGCAGGAGGGGCGGCTCTTCAAGCCGCTGGCGCTGACGAAGACGCTCGCGATGGCGGCCTCGGCGCTGCTCGCCATCACCCTGGTCCCCGTCGCGATGGGGGCGTTCATCCGCGGCAAGGTCAAGCCGGAGTCGGAGAACCCGATCAACCGGGCGGCGCTCACGGTGTACCGGCCGACGATCGGGTTCGTCCTCCGGCACCGGTTCCTGGTGCTCGGCGGCGCCGTGGCCGTCTTCCTGGTGACGCTGGTGCCGTACGGCCGCCTCGGCAGCGAGTTCATGCCGCCGCTCATCGAGGGCTCCATCATGGACATGCCCTCGGTGTTCCCCGGCGTCGGCACCGCGCAGGTGAAGCGGGTCCTGCAGCAGCGGGACCGCGCCATGGCGAGCATCCCCGAGGTCGAGATGGTGCTGGGGAAGGCCGGCCGGGCCGAGACCGCCACCGACGCCGCTCCCCTCTCCATGTTCGAGTCCGTGGCGATCCTGAAGCCGGAGGAGGAGTGGCGGCCGGGCGTCGACTACGACTCGCTCGTGGCGGAGATGGACGCCGCCACCCGCACGCCCGGCGTCGCCAACATGTGGTCCATGCCGATCAAGAACCGGCTGGACATGCTGGCGACCGGGATCAAGACGCCGGTGGGCATCAAGATCTTCGGGCCGGACCTGGCGACGCTGGAGGCGATCGGCAAGGAGATCGAGGGGCTGCTGCCGATGGTCGAGGGCACCGCGTCGGTCTTCGCCGAACGCGCCATCGGTGGCCGGTACCTCGAGGTGGACGTGAACCGGGAGGCCGCCGCGCGCTACGGCCTGAGCATGGCCGACGTGCAGCACACGATCATGACCGCGGTGGGCGGCATCGTGGGAAATGGGAACATCGCCGGCGTGGCCACGGCGATCACCGCAGGGGGCCCTGGAGCGTTATTTTGGATGTGGGTGTCGGGGGTGGTTGGGATGGGGACGATGTTCGCCGAGTCGGTGCTGGGGGTGCGATACCGCCACCGGGGTGAAGATGGCCTGTTCGTGG
>JAHWKH010000301.1 GCA_019347995.1 Gemmatimonadota bacterium
TCTTTGATACGCCTACTCCCCCCCGATCGTGACGGGGCGGCCGCCGCCGCCGTCCTCGTGGCGTAGGCGCGTCCCTTCGGGGCTCGACCGTCCCGGCGGGGGAGGTCCCAACGGAGATCGTCGCTCGGCGGCCGAGCTCCGGATGGTCGGCGATCACGAGGAACGGCCGCCGGTCCTGGCCGCGAAACCCTGGCCGGCGCCCCCGGTACTCCTGGGAGAGCCCCCTCTGTCTTCCCGTCGCCCAGGGCCCGTGTCGACTCCCGACTCCGATGCAGACGTCCGCGAGCCCCTGAAGATTCCCGCTCCCGTCGGCGACGTGCGCGTGACCCTCGACGGCCCGCTGGTCACGTCCCGCTTCGTGGACCGACCGAACCGATTCCTCGTGGTGGCGCGGCTGGACGACGGGCGCGACGTGGAAGCGCACCTGCCCGATCCCGGCCGGCTGGAGGAGCTGCTCCTGCCCGGCCGCCGCCTCTGGCTGCGCTCCGCCTCCGGCGCCGGCCGACGTACGCGCTGGACGGCGGTCCTGGCCGAGACGCCCGATCGCGGCGGTCTCGTCTCGCTGGACACGACGCTTCCCAACCGTCTCGTCGCGCGTGCCCTGGAGACGGCGGTCCTGGAGGAGCTGGCCGGCTGGCGGCTGCTGCGTTCCGAATGGGCGCACGAGGGGTCGCGGCTGGACTTCCTCCTGGAGGACGGGGCGGGGCGACGCATGGCGCTCGAGGTGAAGAGCGTGACGCTGGTGGAGGACCGTGTGGCACTCTTTCCCGACGCGGTGACCGCCCGGGGGGCGCGTCACGTCCGTGCCCTGACCGCCCTGGCGGCGCGGGAGCGGTGGGAGGCGGCCGTGCTCTTCGTGGTCCAGCGCCCCGACTGCGAGCGCGTGCTGGCTGCGCGCTCCATCGATCCCGACTTCGCCGACGCCCTCGCGGGAGCCCGCGAAGCCGGAGTGCGGGTGCTGGCGCGACGCTGCCACGTGTCGCTCGTGGACGTGCGGCTCGGGGGGATCCTGTCCGCGACGTGAGACGGGAGCCGGCCCCGCGCCCGGCGTCCCGGGAAACCCCGGAGGCCGCTTCCTCGTCCAAGGGGAGGACGGGGTGATGGCCCCGGTCCCCGCGACGCCGGGGACGACGATGACGCGTGACGTGGAGGTGGACGATGGGTGGTTCGAGGAAGTCACGGATCCTGATCGCGGCGGGCCTGCTGGCCCTGACGACGGCGGCGCCGGCGGCGGCGCAGAACGGCCGGAGCGGTGAGGCCGAGGCCCTGGAGACGCGGGCCGCCGCCCTCGAGGAGGTGGGACCCGCCGGATTCTCGGAGGCGGCCAGCCTGTATCGGAAGGCGGCCGACCTGCGCATCGAGGGCGATCCGCAGGCGGTGCGGGACCTCATGAAGTCCGGCAAGCTCTCGTTCTACGCGGGGAAGCGGGACCGGGCGATCGGCGACCTGGTGAGGGCCGCCGACATGGCGCTGGCGTTCGGAGACGTGCTGAGCGCCGCCACCGCCTACCTGGACGCGGGATGGATCGCCAACGAGGCGGGTGACGGCGCCCGCGCCTACGCCCTCGCCGTCAAGGGCGCCCGCCTGAGCCAGTCGCCCCTCATCGAGGCCTCCCAGCGCAAGGTGCTGGAAGCCCGGGTGGAGGGCTCCCTGGTCTCCTGATCTCCCGCGGGCCGACACGCCCCGGAATCATCACCCACGGCCCCGATCCGGAGCGCTCCGGACCGGGGCCGTGGCGCGGGCGGGTGGTGCACGGCCACGTTCCCCGGCATGACTCCCCTGCCCGAGTTGCCGGTCCCCGGGGTGCGTGCGCTGGAGCACACCGCCGATCTGGGGCTGGAGGTGGACGCCCCCGACCCGGCCGCGCTCTTCGAGCGGGCGGCCCTCGGCATGGTCTGGCTGCTGGACGAGCGGCCGCCGCCCGAGCCCACGCTCCACCGCTCCGTCGTCCTCACGGCCCCGGACCTTCCGGCCCTGCTGCGGGCCTGGCTGCGCGAGATCCTCCTCTGGCACGAGATGGAGGGGTTCGCCCCCTCCTCCGCCACGTTCACGGTCCTCGAGGACGCCCGCCTGGAGGCGGAGGTGCGGGGCGGGGCGGCGTCTCCCGCTCCGGTGCGCGAGATCAAGGGGGTGACGCTGCATGCCCTTGCGGCCGAGGCACGGAACCAGCGGTGGTGGGCCCGGGTCATCTTCGACGTCTGACCCACGCCTCTCCCCCACCGGCCCGGAACCTCCATGGAACTCGTCCGCATCGACGACCACCGCTGGCGCGTCCCCCGCGAGGGGTCCATGCGCGTGGACGGGCTGATCTTCGCCGACGACCGGCTCATGGCCGACATCCGGGGCGACGAGGCGGTGCAACAGGTGGCCAACGTGGCGACGCTGCCGGGGATCGTGGGAAATTCCATCGGAATGCCGGACATCCACTGGGGCTACGGCTTCGCCATCGGCGGGGTGGCCGCCTTCGACCCCGACGAGGGAGGCGTGGTCTCGCCCGGCGGCGTGGGCTACGACATCAACTGTGGCGTGCGCCTCCTGCGCTCCAACCTGCACGCCGATGATCTGCGGCCCCGGCTGTCCCGGCTCATGGACCGTCTCTACGAGCGGATTCCGGCGGGAGTGGGCCGGGGCTACGACCGCTTCGTCCTGGAGCCCGGCGCCATACGCGACGTGCTGGAGCGGGGTGCGGCCTGGGCGGTGGACGAGGGCATGGGAACGCCCGACGACCTGGAGCGCATCGAGGACGGGGGCACCGTGGCCGGCGCCGAGCCGGGCCGGGTCGGCGAGCGAGCCGTCCAGCGGGGGCGCGACCAGGTGGGCACCGTGGGAAGCGGCAACCACTTCATCGAGATCGGCCACGTGGACGTCGTCTACGACGCCGACGCGGCGGCGCGCCTGGGGCTCACGGAGGGTACCGTCACCGCCTTCGTCCACTCCGGCTCCCGGGGGCTGGGCTACCAGGTATGCGACGACTTCCTGGACGTGATGCTCCAGGCGTCGGCGACGTACGGCATCGACCTGCCCGACCGTCAGCTCTGCTGCGCACCGGTCCGCTCGCCCGAGGGAGAGGCCTACCTGGGCGCCATGAGGGCGGCGGCCAACTTCGCGTTCGCAAACCGGCAGGTCATGGCCCACCGCATCCGCGAGGCCTTCGCCGCGGTCTTCGAGACGGGATGGGACGAGCTGGAGCTGGACCTCGTCTACGACGTCGCCCACAACATCGCGAAAAAGGAGGTGCACGCGGTCGAGGGCGAGGAACGGGAGCTCTTCGTCCACCGGAAGGGGGCCACGCGGGCGTTCCCGGCCGGCCGCGAGGAGGTGCCCGAGGCGTACCGCGACGTCGGCCAGCCGGTCATCATCCCGGGGAGCATGGGCTCGGGGAGCTACGTGCTCCGCGGCGGCGAGGCGTCGCTCGGGCTCACCTTCGGCTCGACGGCCCACGGCGCCGGCCGACTGATGAGCCGGACGGAGGCGAAAAAGACCTACTGGGGCGGCGACGTCCAGACCGACCTCAGGGAGCAACAGCAGGTGTACGTCAAGGCCGCCT
>JAHWKH010000302.1 GCA_019347995.1 Gemmatimonadota bacterium
CCCGTGGACGGCGGCTACCTACTGTAGGATTCGCGCCCGCGCAACCCGTTGCGCCACGCTCTCCACCCCCTCATCATGGGCCCCCATGCGCCCTTTTCTCATGTTCGCCGGGGCCGTGGACCGTCTCAACGACGCCATCGGCAGCTTCATTCGATGGCTCGCGCTGGTCATGGTCATCATCGGGGCCTACAACGCCCTGGCCCGATACGCGACGCGATACTTCCAGACGGCACTCAGCTCGAACGCGCTGAACGAGCTCCAGTGGTACCTGTTCAGCGTCATCTTTCTGCTGGGGGCGGCCTACGGACTGCGGCACGACGTGCACGTCCGCGTGGACGTCATGTACGCGAAGGTCTCCGACAAGGGGCGGGCCTGGATCGATCTCCTGGGGACGGTGCTGTTCCTGCTCCCCTTCTCGGTCCTCATGCTGTGGGTGTCCTTCCCCTCCGTGATGCGCTCGTGGAGCATCCGCGAGGTCTCTCCCGATCCGGGCGGGCTCGCCCGCTATCCCATCAAGGCGCTGGTGCTCGTGTCCTTCGGCCTGCTGGTGCTGCAGGGGGTGGCGCACGTGGTGCGCCAGGTGGCGGTGCTGAAGGGCATCGCCGGGCCTGTCGGCGGCCTGTCCCCCAGCCAGGCGTCCCCGCCCGAGCCCGGATACGGGGACAAGCACGCCCCCGGAACGGCGGGAGGGCCCGACGAGCCCGACTCGCGCCACGGCGAGGGCCTCTAGATGGCGGCCGAGCTGTGGGGGCCGCTCATGTTCTTCGGGGCCCTCGTCCTCATCTTCACGGGATATCCGGTCGCGTTCGCGCTGGGTGGCGTGTCGCTCATCTTCGCCGCCATCGGGTCCATGAGCGGCCATTTCGACCTGATCCTCTTCCGCGCGATGCCGGAGCGGGTGTTCGGCACCATGTCGAACTACACGCTCCTCGCGGTGCCCTTCTTCATCTTCATGGGCACCGTGTTGGAGAAGTCCAAGCTGGCCGAGCAGCTCCTGGAGACCATCGGTGTGCTCTTCGGCCGCTTCCGGGGCGGCCTGGCGCTGGGCGTGATCTTCGTGGGCGCGCTGCTGGCGGCGGCCACGGGGGTGGTGGGCGCCTCGGTGACGGCCATGGGGCTCATCTCCCTGCCCGTGATGCTCCGCAACGGCTATCGGGACGACTTCTCCCTGGGTGTCATCGCCGCGTCCGGGACCCTGGGGCAGATCATCCCGCCCAGCATCGTGCTGATCGTCCTGGGCGACCAGATGGGCGTATCGGTGGGAGCCCTCTTCGCCGCCGCGCTGGTGCCGGGGCTCATTCTCACGGGCGGCTACGCGCTCTACGCCATGGGCGTGGCCCTCTTCCGGCCCACGCTGGCGCCGGCCCTGCCCCTCGAGGCCCGCGCCACCAGCATGGGGGACCTGGCGAAGCGGGTGGTGCTCTCGCTCATGCCGCCCCTGGTGCTCATCGTCGTGGTGCTGGGCAGCATCTTCGCGGGCGTGGCGACCCCCACGGAGGCGGGGGCCCTCGGCGCGTTGGGGGCCATGGCGCTGGCGGCGATGAACCGGCAGCTCAGCATGGACGCGCTGAAGGCCGCCATGGAGGAGACGAGCCGGCTCACCATCATGGTCATCTTCCTGCTCATCGGCTCCACGGCGTTCGCGCTGGTGTTCCGGGGGCTGGACGGCGACATCTGGATCTCGGATCTGCTGGTGAACCTCCCCGGCGGCACCATCACGTTCCTGATCGTGGTGAATCTGCTGGTGTTCGTCCTGGGCTTCTTCATCGACTTCTTCGAGATCGCCTTCATCATCGTCCCGCTCATCGTGGCGCCGGCCGCGCTCCTGGGCATCGATCTGGTATGGCTGGGGATCCTCCTTGCGGTGAACCTCCAGACGTCCTTCCTGACGCCGCCCTTCGGCTTCTCCCTGTTCTATCTCCGGGGCGTCACGCCCCCGGATATCGACACCACCAGGATCTACCGGGGCGTCGTCCCCTTCATCGTCATCCAGATGGTCATCCTGCTGGCCCTGATCCTCTTCACCGATCCCAACATCGGCCCCAGCCCCACGGCGCTGGGCCGGTGAGGAGCGCCAGGAGCGTGACGGCCGCGACCGTGATCCCGGCGGAGGCGTGAGCGGCGTCGGAGACGTGGTCTGGCCGGAGGCCTCGGACCGCCTGCTCGCCGATCCCGCCTTCGGCCCGCTGGTGGAGGAGGTGGGGCCGGTGCGCTTCGAGGCCCGGGCGCCCGACACCTTCTCCTTCCTGGTGCGGGCGGTGACGTATCAGCAGCTCGCCGGAAAGGCGGCGGCCACGATCCACGGGAGGCTCGTCGAGGCCCTGGAGGGCGAGGTTACGCCCGCGGCGGTGCTGTCGGCGTCGGAGGAGGCGCTGCGCGGCGCCGGCCTGTCCCGCGCGAAGATGGCGTCCATCGTGGACCTGGCGACCCGGGTCGATTCGGGCGACGTCCGCCTCGACGACATCGAGGGGCTCGACGACGGGGCGGTCGTCGAGCGGCTGGTGCGGGTGCGTGGCATCGGCCGCTGGACGGCGGAGATGGCGCTGCTCTTCCACCTGCGGCGCCCCGACGTGTGGCCCGTGACGGACCTGGGTGTGCGGGCCGGGGCCGCACGACTGTTCGGCATGGACGAGCCGCCGGCGCCCGGCGCGCTCGAGCTGATGGGCCTGGGCTACCGGCCCTGGCGCAGCGCCGCGGCGTGGTACTGCTGGAGGGCGGTGGACGTGCGCGCGCCGGGCTGAGCGAGACACGAGCCCCGAAGTGCTCGACACACGAAGGCCCCGGCCGCGATCCCTCCGCGGGCCGGGGCCCTCTGCTTCGCGCCGGCGGCGCGCCCTCAGACGTTCAGCGAGCCCTTGATCTTGTCGAAGGCGAAGCGGGCGTAGTGCTGCTCGTTCCCGGCGAAGTAGGGGAACGACCGATCGCGGAACGTCTTGAACGAGTCGTAGACCTTCCGGAAGCTCGGGTTGGCCGACGCCTGTTCCTCCAGGTACGCGTTGGACTCGCGCCAGGCCGCCTCCATGAAGTCGTCGGGGAACACGCGCAGCTGCACGCCGTGCTCCTGCACCAGGGTCTCGAGGGCGATGGGGTTCTCGTGGTCGAAGCGGGTGAGCATGTGGTGGTTCGCCTCCACGCACACCTCCTCGACGATCTCCTGGTACGTCCGGGGCAGGCGGTCCCACTCGCGCTGGTTCATGAGGAACGACTCCGACGGGCCGGGCTCCCACCATCCGGGCATGTAGTAGTAGGGCGCGATCTGGTAGAACCCGAGCTTCAGGTCGTCGAAGGGGCCGACCCACTCGGTGGCGTCGATGGCGCCCCGCTCCAGGGCGGGGAAGATGTCGCCACCGGCCAGCACCTGCACCGTGGCGCCCAGGCGGGTCATGATCTCGCCGCCCACGCCGGGAATGCGCATGCGCAGCCCGCTCAGATCGGCCAGGGAGTTGACCTCGCGCCGGAACCAGCCGCCCATCTGGCAGCCGGTGTTTCCGCAGATGAAGCGCTTGATGCCGAAGTCCGAATAGGCCTCCTGGATCACCTCGGAGC
>JAHWKH010000303.1 GCA_019347995.1 Gemmatimonadota bacterium
CCGCCGCCGCACCGGCACCCGCTCCTGCCGCTCCCGCCCCTCCGGCGGCCGCAGCACCGGCACCCGCCCCGGCGGAGCAGCCGGCGCTCCTGCCCGTGGTCCTCGACGGGCTCCGCCTGCTCGACAGCTGACGGCCCAGCGCCCCGGCCACACTGGAGCCGTGGACGCCGCCATCCTCGCCCGCGAAGCGGGGATTCCCACCGTGGTGGGCCTGAGCGGCGCCACCGAGCGCTTTGCGCCCGGGACCGTGGTGAGGGTCGACGGCGCGAGCGGCGAGGTCGCCCCCGTCGACGAGGACGAGTCATGAGGAAGATCGCCTGGCTGGCGGCGGTGGTGACCTTGGTCTCCAGCGGCAGCTACATCTTCGTCTACCTCTACCGCTGGGAGTGGCACAGGGCCCTCATCGTGGCCGTGCTGTTCATCGGTGCCGAGGTGGCCACCGCAGGCGCCCTCGTCTACCGACGGGTCGGCGCCCTCGAGCGGCGGCTCGTCGCCGACCTGCGGGCCATGGTGCCGCCGGGCGGGCTGTACGCGGCGGGGCTGATCGGCGAGGACATGGACGCGAGCGACGGTCCGGGCGGGGAGGCGCTGGTGGACCCCGCGGTGGTGAGCGCCGCCCACACAGCCCTCGCCGAGAGCGGCGAGGAGGACGCGCTCCCGCCCCTCGATCCGGCGGAGATGCGCCGCTACGCGCGGCACCTGGTCCTGCCGGAGGTTGGCGAGGAGGGGCAGCGCCGCCTGAAGGCCGCGCGCGTGCTGCTGGTCGGCGCGGGCGGGCTGGGCTCGCCCGCCGCGCTCTACCTGGCGGCGGCCGGCGTGGGCCGGCTCGGCATCGTGGACCACGACGCCGTCGACCTCACGAACCTCCAGCGCCAGATCCTCCACGGCACCTCCGACGTGGGCCGCTCCAAGCTGGATTCGGCCGTGGACAGACTGCGGGAGGTGAACCCCCACGTGGTGGTCGACCCGCACCCGACGCGGCTCACCAGCGCCGATGCCCTGGACGTCCTGGCGCCCTACGACGTCGTCCTGGACGGCTCGGACAACTTCCCGACCCGGTACCTGGTCAACGACGCGTGCGTGATCCTGGGCAAGCCCAACGTCTACGGCTCCATCCACCGCTTCGACGGGCAGGTCTCGCTCTTCGGGGCGCCGGACGGGCCGTGCTACCGCTGCCTGTTCCGGGAGCCGCCGCCCCCCGGCCTCGTGCCGAGCTGCGCCGAGGCGGGCGTCCTGGGGGTCCTGCCCGGCATCATCGGGTCGCTCCAGGCCATGGAGGCCATCAAGTGGATCCTGGGCGTGGGGGAGCCCCTCGTGGGCAGGCTCGTGATCTTCGACGCCCTGGACATGACGTGGCGGGAAGTGCGGGTGGCCCGGAACCCCGAGTGTCCCGTGTGCGCCGAGAATCCGACGCAGACCGGCCTGATCGACTACGAGATCTTCTGCGGCGTGGCGCCGGAGCAGGACGGCGACGCCGTGGGCCTCGTGGGCGCGCGGGAGCTCGCCTCGAGGCTGGCCAGCGACGATCCGCCCCTGGTGCTGGACGTGCGCGAGCCGTGGGAGTGGGCGGTCGGGAGCCTGGAGGGGCAGGGGGCGCTCCACGTGCCCCTGGCGGAGCTGGAGACGCGGCTCGGGGAAGTGCCCCGGGACCGGGACGTCGTCGTGGTGTGCCGCGCCGGGGGCCGCAGCGCCCGCGCCGCGCTCACCCTCCGCGAGGCCGGGCTCGCCAGGGTGGCGAACCTGCGTGGAGGCCTGGTGGCGTGGGCCGCCGAGGTGGATCCCACGCTGCCGGTGGCGTGACGGACGCGGCGCCGACCGAGGAGAGCGCCGCCACGGCGCCGCCGCGCCACCGCGTCGTGATCGCCGGGGCCGGATTCGCCGGCCTGTGGGCGGCCCGCGCCCTGGAGGACGAGGACGTGGACGTCCTGGTCGTGGACCGCACCAACTATCACACCTTCTTTCCCCTCCTGTACCAGGTGGCGGCGGCCGAGCTGGCCCCCACCGACATCGCCTATCCCGTGCGCTCGATCCTGCGCCAGGCCGGGAACGTGCGCTTCCGCATGGCGGAGGTGCGGGGGCTGGACCTGGACGCG
Source organism: Gemmatimonadota bacterium (assembly GCA_019347995.1). The sequence continues at coordinate 2,094 of JAHWKH010000303.1, forward strand.
CGCGCCGTGGTCACCGACCTGGAGCGCATCCCCTACGACACGCTGGTCCTGGCCATCGGCAGCGTGACCAATTTCCTGGATGTCGAGGGCGCCGAGGAGCACGCGTTTCCGCTGCGCTGGATGGACGACGCCATCCCGCTGCGCTACCACATCCTCTCGCGCTTCGAGTCGGCGGTGTACGAGCGCGACCCGGAGAGGCGGCGGAGCCTCCTCACCTTCACGATCGTGGGCGGCGGACCCACGGGCGTGGAGTACGCCGGCGCGCTGGCGGAGCTCATCCACGGGCCCGTCCTGCGGGACTTCCCCATGGTGGCCCCGGACGAGGTGCGCATCGTCCTCCTGGAGGCCATGGACCGCCTCCTGCTCGGAATGCCCGACCGCCTGGGCGCGTACGCGGTCGAGCGCCTGGAGCGTCGGCGCGTCGAGGTGCGCACGGGCGCCATGGTGGAGCGCATCTCGGACACGGAGGTGACGCTGAAGGGCGGCGAGCGCATCCCCACCGAGACCGTGGCGTGGACGGCGGGCGTGAAGGGCGATCCTGCGGTCGCGCGCTGGGGCGTCCCCACGGGGAAGGGAGGCCGCGTCGACGTGACGCCGGGCCTGCACCTGCCCGACCGCGCCGAGGTCTACGTGGCCGGCGACCTGGCCCGGGTGGAGCAGGACGACCAGCCGCTCCCGCAGGTCGCCCAGGTGGCGATCCAGCAGGGCGAGCATGTGGCGAAGAACATCGTCCGGTCCCTGCGGGGCGAGGCCGCCCTCCCGTTCCGCTACCGGGACTACGGGATGCTGGCCGTCATCGGCCGCCACGCCGCCGCGGCCCACGTGCGGGGGAGGACCTTCACCGGCTTCCCCGCCTGGGTGCTGTGGCTGGCCATCCACGTCACCTGGCTCATCGGCTTCCGCAACCGGGTGCTGGTCCTGGTGAACTGGGCATGGAACTACGTCTCCTTCGGACGCGCGGTGCGGCTCATCCTGCCGTTCGCCCCCGGCGAGGGTGAGGGTGAGGTGGAGGTGGAGCGGCCCGCCGAGCCCGCCGGCGAGCGGGCGCTGGAGGAGCCGCCGCCGGAGCGGACCGGAGAGGCCGGAGGCGAAGAGACCCCCGGGAGCCGCAAGGGCCCGGGGCCGCCGGGGGCACGGGCGCGCTGATGGCCGGGCCCGGCAGGGCGGGCGGACGCGGAGCCGGCCGCGGGCGCTCCGCGCGTGGGCGGACGCCGCCGCGTACCCGGCGACGCCCCGGGCCGCGGCGGCCGTCGCGCCCGAGACCGATCCGGCGACGTCCGACGCTCCCGACGTGCACGTGACCCCGGCACCGGCGCCCGAGCCGGCGGGCGCCGAACCACCCGCTCCCGTGACGCCGGCGCCTGCGCCGGTGGTGGAGGAAGCCATGACGCACACCGGGACGATCCACGTGGACGTGGCGACGACCGAGGGCGCGAGCCGCTCCGTCTC
>JAHWKH010000304.1 GCA_019347995.1 Gemmatimonadota bacterium
ATCGAGCGCCTCGGAGGTGAAGATGACGTCTTCGCTGAGCAGCACGTCGTAGGTGTTCAGCTGGCCCGCCTCGAGCAGGTGCACGGTCGGCTCGTTGCGCAGCGAGAGCCAGTTGACCCGGTCCTCGTCGGCGAGCACCACCAGCACCTTGGTCGCCTCGGTGAGCTTCCGGAGGGTCGCCAGCGCCGCCTTGGTGGACGGGGTGTCGCCGTCCACGAAGCCCTCGCCTTCGCGTGCCAGCCTTTCCGCTCGCCGTCCCGCGGCTCAGCGAGGATGGGGGGGGCTGGCGCGAGGCGCGGCCCTTGCCTCGCATCGGCGCCTCACGGGAGCCTCGAAGGATCCGCCCACGGGGAGCCCGTGCCAGAGATCGCGTCGCGAAGCAGCCGAGGGGGACGGATGGGGAGAGGCGGGAGAGTGGCCGTTGTGGTCACGGTCGCGGGGGCCCTCGCCCATCCGGCCTCCGGACAGGAGCGCCCCTCCGCGGAGGCGCCGTTCGAGCGGCTGCGCGTCGAGGCCGGCGCGCTCCGTGGGCTGAATGGCGACCTGCTGGGGAGCTGGGGGTCCGCGAGAGGAGGCTTCCTCCACCTGGCGCTCCCGTGGGGCGGCGGCGAGCTGGGCGGCCGCCTGGAGCTCGTGCGCCATCCCGCCCTCGCACTGGAGCCGGGGGATCTGGACGAGGCGCGCGCGCTGGTGGGCTGGGCCTGGCCGCTGCCGCTTTCGGAGCGCGTCGATGCGCGCTTCGGGGGTGAGCTCGGCGTGGACTATTTTCGCCTCCCCCGCCCCGACAATCCCCTGGAGACGGAGGTCATGGCCGGCCTCCTGGCCGAGGCGGCCTGGCGCGTGTGGGGTCCCTGGCGCCTTGCCCTGGGCGTGCGGCGCCGCTGGACGTTCACGGAGCCGCGCCTGCGGCGCGACGCCCTGACCGCGGGGCTGGGTCGCGACCTCCGTCTTCCCGCGGCCGGGGGAAGGCTGCTGGGAGGCGACCTCCCGGAATCCGCCAGCCCGGTTCCGACGTCCTCCGCCACGATCGCCCCTTCCGACATCGCGGACGGGCCGCCCTCGATCGTACCCGCCGCGATCGGCGGGGCACGCTGGGCCGCAGTGGTGGAGGACGTTCCCGGGTGGTCCACGTCCAGCGTGGACGGCGTCACGGTGCGCGTGGCGCCACCGGGCGCGCCGTCCGCCGAGGCGGCGCGGGTCGTCGTGCGCCTCGACGGCTGGGAGGTGCCCCTGGATCTCCTGGGCGTGACGGCGTTGGAGCGCCTTCCGGTGGAGCCGACCTCGGTGGAGGGGATCGAGGTGCGGCCGGGTGGGGTGGCGGGACGTCCGGGCGCCGACGCCGTCGTCGACCTCGTGAGCCGGCCGCTGCCTCCCGGGGGGACCATGCACGTGAGCGTCCTGGGAGCCAACGCCACCGGCGACGGGGGCCCCCGGGCGCTGGTCGTGGAGGGAGCGCCCAACGTCGAGAGCCTGGCCTGGGGCGTAGCGGCCCGGGGCGGCTGGTCGTCGGAGGCCGTGGCCCTACGCACGGAAGGGGCGGTGCACCGGCGCTGGGTGAGCGAGCTGCCGGTCTTCGCGCGCCACTTCGCTGCGGTGGATCCGGACGTGCGCTGGCCCTGGGTGGAGGTGCGGCGGGGCCGCGTGGCCCTGGAAGCCGACGTGGGGCCGCTCCGCCATCGCGCGACGCTCGCGGGCTCCCGGATGGACGACTTCTTCCTGCTCCCCGGCCTGCCCCGGGAGGTCCCGGGCGCGGCGAGCCTCTCCACCGCCTGGCTGGACGGACGGGGCCGGCTGCCCGGCGCATGGTCGCTGGCGTACGGCCTCGGCCGGACCATCAACACGCTGGTGGTCACCGAGAACCGGCTGGAGCGGGAGCTCGACTGGCGGGAGAGCCTCTCGTCGGGGCGCGTGGAGCTGCGGCGGGAGACCGGGGGCCTGGCGCTCAGGCTGGAGCGGCGGCGCGTCCGCACGGGGGTCCCGCTGGCCGACGCGGCCGACGCGAGCGTGGTTCTGGACGGCGACGTGAGCCTGGCGCTGGGGCGCCGGGACGGCGCGCTCCGCCTGGACCTCACGGCGGCCGCGCTGCGGGACGACGGCCGCTGGGGCGGCGCCGGCAGCGGCGCGCTGGTGCGCGGGACGTCGGCCACCGTCAGCGGACTGCGCCTGTCGGGCGAGGCGGCGCCCCCCGGGATCCGGGGCGGCCTGTGGCTCCAGGAAGCCCGTGGCCTGGGACTCCTGGAGCGCTGGGGTGCGGGGTCCGCGGACCGGGCGTCCCGGCTGCCGCCGCTGCGCCGCATCAGCGCCGAGGCGTGGCACCGGCGGGCGACGGACGCGAGCTGGGTGGAGGTGCGGGCCCGGGCGGACCGCACGGCGGGTTGGTGGCTGCCCCGCGCCGACGTCGGGGTCGGCGACGGCATACCGTTCCTCGCCGGCCCACTGGGCGTGGCGACGGACGCGGAGGGCCTGCTGGGCTGGCTGGATGTTCGCTACGGTTGGAGCCGGGGCCCCCTGGACGGGTGGGGGAGCCACGCCGTGCGGGGCGTGCTGGACGGTGATCGTGTGCTGGAGGAGGCGCACGAGACCCTTCCTCGCCACCGCTCCGTGCACCACGCGCGCTGGCTCGTCCGGGAGGATCTGGCCCTCACGGCCCGCCTGGAGGCCAGGAGCGGCACGAGGCACGAGGCGTTCCGAGACGCGGGGTCGCTCTTCCCCGCGGTGCTTTCCGGGGGCGCTTGGCTGGACGTGGGCGCGCGCAAGGCGCTCCTGGACGGCCGGGGCGAGCTGGAGCTCGTCGTGAGGGACGTCCTGGACCGGGAGCTGGCGACGCATCCGCTGGCGGGCACGCCAGGTCTGACCCTCGAGGTGCTGGGCCGCGTCCGCCTGGGCTCTCAGCCCTCTCCGGGCGTCTCCTCGGAGAGACGCCGCAGATAGTCGAACGGGTAGATGCCGGTGCTGTGGCCGTCGCTCCAATCGAAGCGGAGCGCATACCGCCCCACGTAGTGGATGGCGGCGGGATGCACGTCGTCGGGCACCATGGCCGGCGTGAGCATGCGTTTGCCGGTCATCTCGTCCACGCACGCGGCGCAGGGGCAGCGGAGGCGGAGCTCGCGGGGCTCGTACAGCGACACCTCGCCGTCGGCCCATGCGATGCGCAGCCGGGTGCCCTCCTCGTCCGGGCCGATGTCACGGGGCGTGTGGCGCGGCTCGCTCACGGCGAGCCGTCCCGCAGGTGCTCGGCGAGGGCACGGAAGGCCCGGCCGCGGTGGCTGCGGTCGTGCTGGCCGGCCTGGTCGTCGCCGAGCCGAACATCCTGGAGGCACCGTTCGAGAACACCCGGTCGCTCGTGTTCACGGCCGGTGGGACGGTCGTCGCCGCCGTGGCGCTCGTGGCGATGCTCTGGCTGCAGGTGCCACCACCCGTACGGGTCGTCGTTCTCGCAGTCCCGTTCGTCGCCGTCTCGTGGTGGCTCATCTCCCCGTTCTTCGTCGACGACGTCGTGAACGAGGACTTCG
>JAHWKH010000305.1 GCA_019347995.1 Gemmatimonadota bacterium
TGCGCCTCCTCGCGGGCGCGGCCCTCCAGGATCGTGACCGCGCACAGGAGGACGGGGTCGTAGCGCTTCAGCCGCTCCAGGTAGACCTCGGTCAGCTCCGTGGGCGAGACCCGCCCCGCCCGGACGAGCGCCGAGAGCCGGTGGACCGGCAGGAAGGCGAGATCTTCCTCGCTGGCGGGGAGGGGACCCTCCCAGGGCTCCACGTCGAGGGGCCGCCGCGTGAACGGAGACTCGCCGCTGTCACGCCACAGCTTCTCCAGCAGGGCCCCCGTGCCGCCCGGATACGCCTGGAACTGCATGGCCGGCGGCTCGCCGTTGCCGAGGACGATCTCCGCGTCCTGCAGGGAAGGCCACACCGGCGCCGCGAGCCCCTCGCGGGGGAGGAGGAGACCCCCCGGAAGGGCGCCGCCGATGCCGCCCGCGGCGCCCGCGGCGGCGGCCATCCTGAGGAAGTCGCGACGCTGCATGTCCCTGGGGCCCATCGGATCCCTCCTGGTCGGAGCAACGGGTGCACGGCTCCGCCGGTGCGGTGGCGGTGGCGGGCTCGCCCCCAACCTTCAGCGGCGGAGGGCGGGGGGGAAAGGGGCGGGCCTACGGGAGGGGCCGGGTCCGCCCGCGATCGGTGCTCGTGGCGGGCCGGAGCGTGTCGAGGAAATCGGACAGCACCTTGAGGTTGGATCGGAGGACGTCGACGCTGGCCGCGTTCTTGGCCACTCCGAAGGAGCCCTCCACGGCCGCCACGACGAATGCGGCGACCCGGTCGGTGTCCACGTCCGGACGCACGTACCCGCGCTCGCGGGCCTGCGCGAGGGCGGCGGCGAAGGCGTCGGTCCAGGCCTCCAGCGTCGCGGCGACCCGGGCGCGGAACCCTTCGTCCAGCGGCGACATCTCCTGCGCCAGGTTGTTGAGCGGACAGCCCAGCGCGATCCCTGTGTCCACGAAGTCGTCGGCGCGCCGGCGAAGCGCCTCCTGGAGGACGGACAGCGGGTCTCCGTCACACTGCTCCAGGGGTGCCAGGTAGGCCGCCAGCAGCGGCTCCCGCACGACCTCGTCCACGACCGCGTATCCGAGCGCGGCCTTGTCCTGGAAGTGGTGGTACAGCGCGCCCTTCGTCACGCCGGCGCGGGAGACGATGGCCTCGAGGCTGCCGGACTGGAAGCCGCGCAGGTAGAACTCCTCGAACGCCGCTTCGAGGATCTTCCGCCGCGTCTCGTCGGGCGCGCGCGCCCCCGTCCCGGAGCCGTCGGCCATCACGCTTCCTGGATCGCCACGAGCGGATCGATGCGGGCGGCGCGCAGCGCGGGAACCGCGGCGGCGGCGGTGCCGACCGCCGCGATCACCAGGACGACCACCGCCAGCGTCGCGGGGTCGCCGGGCGAGACGCCGAAGAGCAGTCCTTCGAGCATCCGCGCGACGCCGAGGGAGCCGAGGAGTCCCAGCACGATTCCCACGCCGAGCAACAGGGCCCCGTCCCTGAGCACCATGGCCACCACGCGCCGGGGGTCGGCGCCCAGGCTCATGCGGATGCCGATCTCGGCCGTACGCTCGCTGACGAAGAAGGAGAGCATGCCCGCCAGGCCGATGGCGGCGATCACGAGGGCGAGGGCGCCCAGGATCCCGACCAGGAACGTGTTCAGGCGCTCCGGCGCGATGTTCTCCTGCCGGATCTCCTCCAGCGTGGCCACCCGCAGGATGGGCTGCTCGGGGGCCATCTCGGTGAGGATCTGCTGGACGCGGGGCGCGAGGGCGGGCGCGCCGTCCGCCCGGATCACGAACGCGCCGGGGAAATAGCCGAGATCGTTCTGCGCCAACGGCTGGTACATCACGAGGGGCGCCGGCATGTCGGGACCGTCGTCGCGCGTGTTGCCGACCACCCCCACGACCGTGCGCCATTCGTCCGTCATCCCGATGGCCTGCAGGACCTCGCCGGACCAGGCGACGCGCTGGCCGATGGGATCGTCCGTCCCGAAGATCCGCTCCGCCAGCGCCTGGTTCAGGATCGCCACCGGAGCCCCGTCCGCCACGTCCGTGTCGGCGAAGCCGCGGCCGGCCAGCAGCTCGATGCCCGCGGCGGCGAAGAACCGCGGGGTCGCCGTGCGATACCCGGCCACCGGAACGGGAACGCCCGGCTCCTGCGGTCGCCCCTCCGCCTTGATCTCGAGCTTCACCTGGTTGCTGCGCAGGGGCACGCTGAGGCCGACGCCCACCTCGCGCACGCCCGGCAGCGCGGCGATGCGCCGGCTCATCTCCTCCTGCAGGGCCACGACCTCCGACGCCGACTGCTCCTGGGCCGCCGGGGCCTCGAGCGTGAGCGTGTCCTCGAGGTCCACCCCGGGGTCGACGGCGTTCAGCGTCATCAGCGTATGTCCGAGGAGGCCCGCCGCCGTGAGCACCGTCACGCTCGCGGCGACCTGCGCCACGATGAGGCCGCGCTGCAGGCGACGTCGGCTGCCCGTGGTGCGCGACCCCGAGCGCGTGAGGGCCGCCCCCGCCAGCTCCTGAGAGCGCAGCCCCGGCATGAAGGCAAATGCCACGGCCGAGGCGCTCGCCACCAGGATCGTGAAGACGAGCACGCCGACGTCCATCTGGATCTCGCTCGCCCGGGTCGTGAAGCGGCCGGCGAAGCCCACCAGGAGGTCCAGGCCCAGGTAGGCCAGCGCCAGCCCCAGCGCGGCGCCGACCGCCGCCAGCACCCCGGTCTCGGCCAAGAGGATCCGGCGGAGTCGGGCGCGGTCCGCGCCCATGGCCCACCGCACGGCGAGCTCGCGCTCCCGACGGATGGTGCGGGTGAGGACGAGGTTGGCCGCGTTGGCGCAGGTGGTGAGGAGGACCAGGCCGGCCGCCGCCATCAGCAGGTAGAGCGTGAGCCTGGCCTTCGACACCAGGGCGTCGCGGAGCGGCGTGAACGTCACCTCGTAGCCCGCCGCCGGATCGTAGTGCCCGGGGTGGTCGCGGTACATGCGCGAGGCGATCGCCTCGACCTCCTGGCGCGCGCCCGCGAGGGAGCGGCCGGGAGCGATGCGCGCGAACACGTCCGTCATGCGGTGCGAGCGCCCGTGCACCATGGTCGCATCCAGGTGGTGCGGGCTGGTCACGATGTTGACGAACACGTCCGTCTCGCCCGGAAACGGCGGCGCCGGCTCGAGGACTCCGACGATCGTCACCGAGCGGCCGTTCATGCGCACGACCCTTCCCAGCACGCCCGGCTCTCCGCCGAGCTGCCCCTGCCAGTACCGGTACGTGAGCATCATCACCGGCTCCGCAGCCGGCCCGTCGTCGTCGGGGCCGAAGGCCCTGCCGATCACCGGGGAGAGGCCCATCACGTCGAAGTAGTTGGCGCTGACGATCCCCGCCTGCACCTGAACCGGGCGCTCCGCGCCCAGCATGGTGAAGGGCATGGCGGAGAACTCGGCGAAGCCGGTGAGGGAGGTGGCGCCCTCCCGCAGATCGACGATCTCCGGGACCGAGAACTTCACGTCGGGGAGGCCCGCGCGCACGG
>JAHWKH010000306.1 GCA_019347995.1 Gemmatimonadota bacterium
AAACCCTCCGGAAGCTCACCCACGTGCAGGGGCGCGGAGGCGTCGCCGAGGAGGATGACGGCGAGGTCGCGCGGCACCGGCCCGAGAGGGGCCTGAGCCGTGAGGTCGGGGGTGAGGACGAGGATCGCCGCGAGTGCGCCGCCGACGGTGGCCGGTCGTATGATCACGGGTCGCATCTCCTGTTCGTGCGGGCCGGGAGTCCACCGACACATACACCCGAACCCTCGGGATGCGCTACGACAGCACCCTGGGCAGCTTCGGCTCGTGCCCGCCGGGGGGGAAGAGCAACGATAGCACCTCGGCGAGCTCCCTCACCGCCTCCCGGGCGTCCTTGATGTCGGTGGAGCGGCTCCCCGCGACCTCGGGCTGCTGGTGCAAGGCCTCGTTGCCCGCCCACTTGAGGCGCTCGGCGCGCCAGAGCGGGCTGCCCTTCCTGGCGCGCCAGCCCTTGCGATTCTCCGCCCGCTCGAAGCCGTCGAGGATCTTCCGGCCGCCGGCGATGCGCAGGAGGTTGTCCAGATTGGGCGCCTGGTCGTCCGGGTCGAGGTCGCCGGCCATGCGGGAGGTGAGGGCCGCCTCCAGGACCGCGCGGCACATGATGACGCACTCGGGGTCGAAGCCCCACAGGTACAGGCGTGTGGCGCGGTCCAGGAAGGGGGCCGCGCGGGCCGAGATGGAGCGGGCCGCCACCAGGGTCAGGAGGTCGGAGATGCGGCTTTCGGCCCGGGGCAGGAGCTCCTCGGCCGCCTCGAACCCGAGGGCGATGCGGATGCTGTCGCGGACGATGGGCGTGTCGTGCACCAGGCGGATGACCTCGGCCGCCGCCTCCAGCGGATCCTCGGCCTCGCTGACGTCCACGAAGTCCCGGATGGCGACGACCGCGTCCGCGTCGGGGCTCAGGGTGTGAAGGAGCTTCCTCACCGCGCCTCCGATCGCGTCCAGCTTCCGGTGGAGTCGCCGCGCGGCCTCGTCGTGGCGCGGATCCTCGACGTCCTCCTTGAGCTCCCAGTACTCCAGGTAGTGGTTCCAGTAGTCGGCCACGTGGAGGGCGAGCCAGCTGGACATCTCCTCCGGTCGGTCGGGGTCGTAGGGGTTCATCATGGGGCGCGGTAGCCCTCCAGGTCATCCAGGGCCATCTCGCTGGGCATGAACGTGCCCGTCCCCCGCGCGACGACCCTGCCGCGGGCGTCGCTCGCCACGGCCTCGGCCAGGACGCGCCGTCGCGAGCGGTGCAGCACGCGGCCCTCCGCCACCAATCCGCCCTCCACCACCGGCCGGAGGTAGTGCACCTCGAAGGAGGCGGTGAGGACGAAGGCGCTCCGCACCACCGAGCTCGCGGCGAAGAACGCCGCGTCGTCCAGCGCGCGGAACAGGATGGATCCGTGCACCGCGCCCGCGGCGTGGTGGAACTCGGGCCGCATGGTGGCTTCCACCCGGGCCTCGCCGTCGCCGATCTCGATGCGGAAGCCCATCCAGCGCGTGACCGGCGCCCCGTGGTAGAGGTGCTCCAGCGCGAGGAAGTGGGCCTCGCGGTCCGTCACTCCTCCACTCCCACCGCGTCACTGCGCCGTTCCAGCAGCAGGACGTCGCGCCAGCGGCCGTCGCGGCGGCCCAGCCGCTCCCGCCGCCCCACCCGCCGGAAGCCGGCCGCTTCGTGCAGCCGCACGCTGGCCCGGTTCTCGGGGAAGATGCCCGCCTGGAGCGTCCAGAGGCCCACCTTCTCCGAACCCTCCACCAGCGCGGCGAGGAGGAGCCCGCCCACGCCCCGGCCCCGGGCCTCCGGGGCCACGTACACGCTCACCTCGGCCACGCCGGCGTAGACGGGCCGCGAGGAGATCGGGGAGAGGGCGGCCCAGCCGAGAACGTCCTCCCCGTCCTCGGCCACGAGCCGGGGGGCCGCCAGATGGGCGGCGTCCCACGCGTCCCAGGAAGGGGCCTCGGTCTGGAACGTGGCGTCGCCGGTCTCGATGCCCAGCGCGTAGATGGCCAGGACGCGGTCGGCGTCGGAGGGGGCCATGGAGCGCACGCGCGTCACCGCACGCCCCCCTGGATCCCCTACCACCCCATGCGCTCCCGCAGACGGGTCACGTGGGCCAGGTGATGCGCCGAATGCCAGCGGTAGAGCTGGAGCATGGCGTCCAGCGTGAGCGTGCCCGACTCGGGATGGACGAGCTCGCGCTCCCAGTCGGCGTCCGTGAACGTCCGCAGCCAGGCGGTCCAGCGGGCGTGCAGGGCCTCCAGGAGATCGAGCGACGGCGCGACGGCGGCCGTCCGGCTGTCCGCGTGCCCCGCCCACGCATCCTGGTCGTAGACCTTGATCGCGGGGCGTTCCTCGGACATGGCCCACTTGAAGCGGATGTAGCTGTTCAGGTGGCTGTCCGGGACGTGGTGCACCAGCTGCCTGACGGTCCAGCCATCGGGACGGTACGGCGTGTCGAGCCGGGCGTCGTCCAGATCGGACACGGCGGCGCGCAGCTTCCCGGGGAGGGCCGCCAGCTCGTCGATGGCCGCGGCGCGCTCGTCCGGGGACAGCGGCGGTCCGGGGCGGAAGCGGCCGATGGGGAAGCGCAGCGCCTCCAGGCTCACGGCGTCTCCTCTCCGTCCTCCTCCTCCAGGAGACCCACCCCACGGAGCGCGTCGCGGGCCCGCTGGGCGTCCTCCGAGCGCACCCGCAGGCGCGCGGGGTTGGAGAAGGCCATGCCCATCTCGATGCCCGCGGCGTCGTCGAGCTGGAGGGCCGAGGGTACGCCGGAGTCCTCGAGGATCTGGCGGGCGAAGTCCGCCTGATGCCGGTAGTGGAAGCGGGCGATGATGACGAGATCGTCGTTCATGTCTCCTCCGGGGTCGGGGCGCACACACCTCCATTATGACGCGCCCGGCCCCGAGGCGACATGCGAGGCGGCCTGTCCCGCGGGGACCTCCGGGACAGGCGCGCCTCGCCCCCGAAACGTCCCGCCCTCAGCGCAGGTTGCCGCAGGAGATGATGGTGCCCATGTCCGACGACGAGCGGTGGACGTTGACGTGGTAGTTCTGGCCGCGCTGCAGGGCGACGTCGATCCGGGCGGTGGCTGCCGCATTGCCGTTGGCTCCCGGACGCAGGGGCGGATACGCCTGGCCGCTCCCCACGACGCCGCCGCCGCTCCCGCAGGTGCCGGAATGGACGTGCCACGGGTGGGTGGCCCCGCTCTCTCCGCCGGCGAAGTTGATCCCGATCGCGGTCTGGCCGGCGGCGGCCACGGCGTGGGCCGAAGCCCGGGCGTTGGGGAAGTCGCCCCTGCCTTCGAGCGTGGCGCGCCATTCCTGGGGCGCTGCCGGTGGAGCGGGAGCGGGTGGTGTCGCACAAGCGGCGAGCGTCAGCGTGGCGAGCGTCGCCATGAGTCGTATGTGCATCTCGCGCCTCCATCGTCCATGGGTTCACGGGGTGACGGTCGCCCATGCCGACTGCATACACGGTGCCTCGGTGTCGCGCGGCTCTCCCCGGCGGGGCGTTCC
>JAHWKH010000307.1 GCA_019347995.1 Gemmatimonadota bacterium
GCAGTTGCACGGGACGACGCTTGAGGGGGCGCCAGTACTGGACGTCGACAGTGTCGCGGGCGCGGGGATCGACGCACTCGCACGGACGCTGGTGGGGCGTCTGCGAGCAACGCCGCCGCCGGAGGATCACGGGCGGCCCCGACTGTGGATCGATCGGACGTTCACCGTCCGTGGGGCGGGCACCGTCGTGACGGGCACGCTGGCTGGTGGACGCCTCCGCCAAGGCGATGACGTCGCCGTCCTCCCGAGCGGCCGTCGCGCTCGGATTCGGGGACTCCAATCGCTCGGCGAGCCGGTCGTCGATGCTGTCGAGTCTGCGGCCCAGCTTCTCCATGTAGCCGCCGTCTCCCTCCATCGCGTGCGTGCTGAGCCGGGGATCGGTGTTCCACCAGTCCATCCCGATCTCCGCGGCCTTGTCCACGGAGCACACCAGGAGCCGGATCTGGATCGTCAGGAGCTCGACGTCGGCCAGCTTGACCCGCACGTCTCCCGCGATGACCAGACCCTTGTCGAGGATGCGGTCCAGGACGTCCACGAGACCTTGCGAGCGTCCCGGTCCGAGCTCGTACGATTCGGCCACGTCGTCCTTCCGGTCGTTGAGTCCATGCTGGCCACGGCGGCCGCCGCCCCCCGGGCATGTTCGGCGGCTTACAGTAACCGCCCCAGAGGCCCCAGGTCTACGTTCAGATCCTCGTCGGCCAGCCCGAAGACCTCCTTCACGTCGTCCAGGCGCTCCTCGAGTCGCAGCAGCGCCAGTCCGAGTCTCTCCACCTCTTCGTCCGACAGCGAGCCTCCTTCCATCCGGCGGATCGCCTGGTGCTCGAGCACCTGACGGATGAACTCCACCAGCGTGAGCACCAGCTTGGCCACTCCGGCTTCGATGTCGTTCTCGTCCGTCTCCAGCCGCTCGGGGAGCGAGGGAGCCACGGCGCGCAGCGCCGCCTCCTCTTCTTCCCTCCCGTCCTCCGGCTCCCCGGTCACGACACGAACGAATAAGGTGGCCAGGGGCCGCCGCGCACCACCCGCAGCGACCGGCGCTCCGCCGCGAACCGATCGACGGCGTCGGCGTAGGCCTCCTCGGCGGTCCGCTCCACGAGGTGCGCCACGCTCACCATACCCCCCTCCCGCAGCGGCTCCACGCGCTGGTCCCTGACCAGGGCGCCCAGCCGGGCGGCCAGGTCCTCCGCGAGCTCGCGGCCCCGCGCCGCGCGTTCCAGCCATCGGCGCTCGCGCCGGGCCAGCGCCTCCATGTGCGCGCGTCCGGGAGTGTCCGCCTCGGGTGCCTCCGCCGCGGCCCCGGTCGGCGCCCGTTCCGCCTCGGCGATCCGGACCGCGTGCTCACCGGCTCCCCTCACCCGCTCCAGGCCGGCGGCCAGCGCCTCGAGCCGCGGCTCCAGGGCCTCGGCGAGGGCCTCCCGATCGCGGAACCACTGCCCGAATCGCATGGGTGCCAGCGCGGAGGCCGTCCGCCATGCTTCCTCCACCACCCGGTGGTGCGTGAGCACGGAGTCCGCCGTCCGCGGGGGCGGGGTGCGGAGGGGCTGGATCCACAGGACCAGGGGGGAGAGGGAGATGGCCTGGATGGGCTCGCCGCCGTATCCGGCAAGAGCCGGGCCAGGCGCACGAGCGCCGGAGGGCGCGACGCAGAAGAGGTAGACGCCTTCTCTGGACTCGCTCACACGGCACCGGGACGGCCCCCGGGCTGCCCCGCGCGCCGCTCCCGGGTCTCGGTGGAGACCAGGTGCAGACGGAGCCCAAGCTCCACCAGGTCGATGCCGGCCACGGAGATGATCACCTCACCGCTCACGACCACGCCCCGATCGAGCACCCGGCTCACCAGCTCGGTCAGGACGAGCTCCTCGCCCTCCAGGACGTCCAGGTCGCGATCGGTCACACGCTCTCCCCCTCCGCCGGCGCGTCCGCCGCGGCCTCGATGAAACGGTAGGGAGCCCAGGGGCCGGTCAGCTCCGCCGTCACTCCGACGTCGGCCAGGCTTCGGCCCCGCTCGCCCAGCACCCGCCTCAGTCCATCCTCCTCCTCCCGTCGGACGAGGAGGGCGGCGTTGAGAACCACCGGAATCTCCGCGCCCGCGCGGGGCGGCGGGAGCTCGCGGACCTCCACGGCGTGGGCCCGTGCGGCGTCGAGGGTCTCCCGCGCCAGCCGCCGTGCGGTGCGCCCCGTCTCGTCCTTCAGCCGCTTGTCCCGCTTGCGCTCCAGCAGGTAGCGGCGGCCCGGATCGGCGGCGGCCAGCTCCCGGTCCAGGGCGGCCACCTCGTCGGAGAGGTCCCCCAGGTTCTCCCGCAGGACCGACGCCCGGTAGGCCACCTTCAGGTCCCATTCGCGCAATCCCCGGGTGGCCTCGAGCCGCTCGCGCACGCCCGGAGCCCGGGCTCCGGCCTCCCGCCGAAGCGCCTCCTCTCCCGAATACAGGGTGAGGAGGCGGACCGGGACGATGTGGCCGTGATCCACGTACCAGGTCACGACGCGCTCGTGCAGCGCGCCCTGGTCGCCCACCCAGCCCAGGTCGCGCATGGACGACTCCACGACGTCGGGGGCGTACTCCTCGGAGGGGACGCGGGACACCAGCGCGCCGAAGCCGTCCATGTGGAGCGCCTCCACCTCGCGTCCGGCGATTCCCGTCAGCCCCTCGGGAGGCGTCGGCGCATCGGCGGGCACGAAGCCGTAGAGGTAGAGCAGGTCGCTCACGGGACGGTCCAGGTGGAGAGAAAGTCGCGCAGCCCGTCGACCCCCACCGGCGGAGGCGTATGGGGAGGGGCACGCACGGTCGGAGCCGGAACGGGCGAGGGCGCGTCGGCCGCGTCTGCGTGCCACCGGTTGCGCACGAGCGCGGCCACGGGGATCCCGAGGTCGTTCAAGCGGGGGAGGAGCCGGCCCGTCTCGGCCGCGTCCAGCGGACCCGAAAGGGTGACCACCACGGCGCCGCTACGGTCGGGATCCTTCAACCTCAAGTTCAAGTCCTTCAAGCGCTTGGCCAAGTCTATGAGGCGCTCGGCGAGAGCGTCAAGTCCCAGGGCCGCCCGGTATTTCACCAGCACGCGCATGAGCTGGCGAACCCACGCCAGTCCGTTCTCCGGAGTCTCCAGGAGGCGCAGGAGGTGGCCGGTGGGGGCGGTGTCGACGACGCGGGTCGTGCCGGGTCCGCTCTGCTCCAGCAGCGCGGTGACGGCCAGCAGCTCGTCCACGCCGGGGGGCGCCAGCTCCAGGAGTGACTGCACGACCCGGCGATCCAGGGCCGCCGCCCGATCGAGGCCGACGCGCCGGAACGCCTCCTCCACTTCGTCGCGGTAACGCTCCTTGAACTCCCGGAACGCCCGCTCGGCGTCCAGCTCCCGGGCCACGAGTCGTGGCGCGACCTCCACGCCCCCGTCGTCCACCGGCTGGTCGAGGGCGTCGCCCAGCGAGCCCGCCGGATCCATGCCGAGCAGCTCCACGTCCCTGTCCCGGGCGAGCGCCAGGGCGCAG
>JAHWKH010000308.1 GCA_019347995.1 Gemmatimonadota bacterium
CCTGAGCCCCCAGGTCCAGCCGAGACGTCGCCAGAAGACGGCGGCGTACCCCCCGCCTCCGTCCCACAACGACTCGATCCAGAGGAACGACACCCTGCGGGAGGCGACGAGCGCCACGCCCAGCCCGGCCACCACCGCGAGCAGGAGGGCGCCTCCGCGCAGCGCACGGAGGCGATCGAGCCACGAGCCCGTCCTCAGCTCAGGCGCCACGGAGGCGCACCCCCCACGCGCTTCAGACCTCCACTCCCTGCGCCTCCAGGAAGCCCTCCATCGTCTCCCGGATCTCGGCGAGCCGCGCCTCGTCCCTGGCCTCGTAGCGGAGGACGAGCACGGGCTGCGTGTTGGACGCGCGCAGGAGCCCCCACCCGTCTCCGAAGAGGACGCGAACGCCGTCCACGTCCACGACCTCGTGGCCGTCCCGGAAATGCTCCCGCGCGGCCTCCACGACCTCCCACTTACTCTCCTCGGTCACCTCGACGCGGATCTCGGGGGTGGAGACGTACCGGGGGAACTCGCCCACCATGTCGGAGAGATAGCGGTCGCTCCTCGAGAGGAGGTCGACGAGGAAACAGGCGTCGAAGAGGGCGTCGTCGAAGCCGTAGTAGAGATCGCCGCCGACGCAGATGTGGCCGCTGAGCTCGCCGGCCAGGGGCGCTCCCGTCTCGCGCATCTTCTCCTTCATGAGGGAATGGCCCGTTTTCCACATGATGGGCTCGCCTCCGGCCTCCGCGAAGACCTCGGGCAGCACCTGGGAGCACTTCACGTCGAAAACGAGCTTCTGTCCCGGCCCCTTTCGCTCCAGCAGGTCCAGCCCGAAGAGGAGGAGGAGGAGATCGCCCCGGACCACCTTGCCGTTCTCGTCCACGGCGCCCAGCCGGTCCGCGTCGCCGTCGAAGGCCACGCCCACCTCGCAGCGCTCGTCCCGGACCGCCTGCATCAGGTCCTCGAGGTTCTCGTCCACCGTGGGATCTGGATGGTGGTTGGGGAACGTCCCGTCGGACGTGCAGAAGAGGGGGGTCACCTCGGCCCCGATCGCCTCGAACAGGCGAGGCGCCACCAGCGCGGCGCTGCCGTTTCCGCAGTCCACGGCCACGCGCACGGGCCGGGACAGGGAGAAGCGGCCCGCCACGTCCGAGATGTACGCCTCGATGACGTCCTCGCGCTCGAGGCCACCGTCGCCGCTCAGCAGGTCCCCGGAGACGATGCGCTCCCGCAGGCGCGTGATGGCGTCGCCGTAGATGGCCCGTCCCTGGACGGTCATCTTGATGCCGTTCCATTCCGGCGGATTGTGGGAGCCCGTGATCATCACGCCCCCGTCGGTATTCCGGGTCTTCTCGGCCCAGTAGACCAGGGGGGTGGGCACGGTGCCGATGAAGAGGACGTCCGCGCCGGCGCCACGGAGCCCGCCGATGAGAGCGTCGGCGAGATCCGGTGAGCTGGGGCGGTTGTCGTGGCCCACGGCCACCCGGGGACGCGCCTTGCCCGTGGCGTCGCGCAGGTCGCTGGCGTACGCCCGTCCCACCCGCTCGGCCACCGAACCGTCCAGGTCCTCGCCGACGATGCCCCGGATGTCGTACTGGCGAAAGATGTGCGGGGCGATGGTGGCGCTGGCGTCCATTCGAAGCCTCGTGGGGTGTCGGGTCTGGGTGACGGATCCGATACCCGCAGCGGCGGCCGAGGGTTCAAGGCGTCGGGGCGTCGAAGACCCTCTGCACGAGGCGGGCCCCGACCGGGCTTCCCGCCCGGGGCGCAGGACCTCCGCGTCGCCTAGAAGCCCGGCCCCACCAGGGCCCCGCCCGCGGCCCGCAGGCCCTGCACGCTGGCCCGGGCGAGCTCGATGGTGGACGACGGGAAGATGCCCGTGTAGAGGATGGCGGCCACGCCCGCGGCCAGCGCCACGCGCATGGGGAGCGGCACCCAGACGGCGGGCTCGTCCTCCCCGTTCAACGGGTCGCGCATCCACGCGTACCACGCCAGGCGCAGGTAGTAGTAGTACGAGACCAGGGTGGTGAGCACGAGGACGACGGCCAGCGTCCACAGGCTCGCGTCGGCCGCGCCCTGGAGCAGGAAGATCTTGGCCATGAACCCGCCCGTGCCGGGGAAGCCCGCCAGGGACAGAAGAAAGACTGTGAGGGCCAGGGCCAGCAGGGGCTCCCGATGGCCCAGCCCGGCGTAATCGTCGATCTGGAGACGCTCCTCGCCCTGGCGCGCCACCGCGATGATCACCGCGAAGGCGCCGATGTTCATGATCGTGTAGACCAGCAGGTAGAAGAGGAGCCCGGCCGAAGCCGTCTGGTTGGCCGCCGTGATCGCCACGAGGAGGTACCCGCCGTGGGCGACGCTGGAGTACGCCAGCATGCGCTTCACGTTGGTCTGCACCAGGGCGACGAGGTTGGCCACGACCATGGTGAGGGCCGCGAGCCACCACAGGATGCCGGACCACACCTCGTAGGCGCCCAGGAACCCCACCACGAACACGCGCAGAAACGCCGCGAAGGCCGCCGCCTTCACCGCGCCCGACATGAACGCGGTGATCGGTGAGGGCGCTCCCTCGTAGACGTCGGGCGTCCACATGTGGAAGGGAACGGCCGACACCTTGAAGGCGAATCCCACGGCCAGCAGCGCGATGCCGAAGAGCAGGAGGGCTCCCTGCGCCGCCCCGGTATCCACCGCCACGCGGATCGCCAGCAGGTTCGTGCTCCCGGTGGCGCCGTACGTGAGGGCGATCCCGTAGAGGAAGAAGCCGGTGGAGAACGCACCGAGCAGGAAGTACTTGAGCCCCGCCTCCGCCGACCTGCGGTCGCGCCGGTTGAAGGCCGTGAGGGCGTACACCGCGATGGACATCACCTCCAGGCCCAGGAAGATGACGATGAGGTCCCTGCCGCCGACCATGAACATCATCCCGGCGGTGGCCAGCAGGATGAGCCCGTAGTACTCGCCGGACTGGAGCCGCTGCCTGTACACGTAGGCGAAGGACACCAGGATCGCCATGCCGGCCGCCACGAGGAAGATCCAGTTGGCGAAGAGGCGGAAGCCGTCCACCGCCACCATCGAGCCGGTCCCGACCTCGCGCACGCCGTAGAGCCAGCCGTTGGCCAGCGCCGCCAGGAGGACCCCCACCAGGGACAGCCATCCGAGGTCGTTGGACCTCAGCCCGTCCTCGGCCCCGGCGGCCTCGCCGGCTCTCTCGTCGCTGCGCCCCCACACCCCCGCCAGCAGGACGACCATGCCCCATCCGCACAGGAGGATCTCGGGCAGGAGCGCCCACACGTAGTGGAGGTTCGTCGAGAAGTCGAGCTGCATGGGCGTCGCTCTACCTGTCGGCGGCGGGAGTGGCGGCGGAAGCGGCGACTGCGGCCTCCTCCGTCGAGGGAACCGCCGCCGGATCTTCAGCGGCGGCCGTGGGATCCCGCTCATCGGCGGGCTCCAGCTCAGCCACCTCCAGGCCCGGCATGTCGGTCGCGTGCACCCGCTGGAGGA
>JAHWKH010000309.1 GCA_019347995.1 Gemmatimonadota bacterium
ATCGACTACGGCCGGTCCACCCGCTTCGAGAGCCACGTGGTCCTGTACTCCGCGAACATCCCGGGCTTCGAGAACGTGGCGGGGCTCGACGCGCTGCCTCCGACGGGCAGCCACGTATTCGCGCTGCCCATGAAGATCGAGGGCGGCAGCGGCGGGCCGCTCCGGATCGTCGCCTGGGTTCCAGAAGGGTGAGGTGAGGGGATAGGAGGCTGTCCGACACACCGCTCCCCGTTCGTTGTCTCCGGTAGAGGGATCCATCGACGGATCCGCCCCTCGCTCCGCCGGAGACCCGATGTCCGACTCCGCCCACCCTCGCCACGCAGGCACCGCCCTCCTCGCGGCGTTCGCAGCGGCGCTCGTCGCCGCCCCCGCCGCCGCCCAGATCGTGCCCATCCGCACCGTGCCGGTCGCCAGCGGCGACCAGTTCCTCGTGCACCCTTCGAGCCGTCTCGGCATGGGGGGCGTGGGCGTCGCCCTGAGCGACACGCTGCTGGATCCCTGGATCGTCCCGGGGGCGGGAGCGCGGATCGACGGCGTCGTGGTGGACGCCTCGCCCACCTTCTACGTCATATCGGACGGGAACGGCTCGGGCCGGACGCTGCCCGTGACGGTCCAGCTCGGCGGCGACGCGTGGTTCGGGGGCGTGTCCATGGCGCTCCAGGAGATCCGGGCCGGAGACCTGAACGGCGGCTTCGGCTGGGGCGCGCCGACCCGGGGGCTGGACGAGTCCTCGGCGCTCAACACCTTCCTGAGCGCGTACGCCGGACGTCGCCTGGGGCCCTCGGGGTGGTCGCTGGGCGCGGGCGTGTCCAGGGCCGGCCTCGACGCCATGGATGGCGTGGACATCCTCTACGGCGGCGGTCAACGCGTCGAGCAGCGTGGCAGCGTGCTGGACGTGCGCGTGGGCGCGCTGCGGGAATGGGAGGCCGAGAAGAGCCTCGAGCTCGTCGCGCTCTATCACGAGGTCGACATGATCCACGAGATCAGCGGCGGCGTGTGGTGGCTCGGCGTCGTCGATCCGATGCCCGGGATCGATCCCTTCCCGGGCGGCCCGCCCCCGATGCGCACGGAGGAGGACGAGACCCGCACGTGGGGCGCCTCGGCCACCTGGGTGCAGCCGATCGGTGATCGGGGCTGGAAGCTGGGCGGCACCGCGACCGCGAACCGGAAGACCCACCCGAAGATCCCCAACTACGACCTCATGAGCATCCCCCGGGACCCGGGCGACACGTGGGCCGGGCGGCTCGGGCTGGGGCTGGCCCGCACCGCCGGCGGCACGACGCTGGGGCTGGACCTGGCGCTGGAGCCCATCGAGACCGAGACGTGGGCCGACGCCGCCGAGCCCGTGCTGCAGGACAGCGTCGTGGTCGTGCCCGCCGGCGGGCGCACGGTGGAGAACGACTTCACCTTCCTCAACAGCCGCGTGCGGCTGGGAGGCGAGCACGCCTGGGATCGCTGGAGCATCCAGCTCGGCGTCGACGTCTACGCCGTCTCGTACGACCTGGAGCAGCGCGACTTCGTGCGGCAGACGGTGCGCGATCAGCGCGAATCGTGGCTGGAGTGGACGCCGAGCTGGGGCGCCGCGCTGCGGCTCCCCGAGGTGGAGGTGCGCTACGCCGGCCGGCTCACGACCGGCACCGGCCGCCCCGGCGTGCTCGGCGGCGGCTTTCGCGCCGGGGCCGACGAGGCGCTGGCCGGGGGCGACTTCATCCCCGCGCCCTCGGGCGACCTGTTCCTGGATGGGGCGTGGGTGCTGACGCAGCGCATCGGGGTGGTGATCCCGGCGGGGTGAGGGGGCGGCCCGCGGAACGACCGAGGCGGCGGTCCCGGCGCGGTGGGGAAGTGGTGCCTTCGGCCGGCTCGGGTCCTCCATGCGACGAGGGGCGCCCCCCGCGCTGCGGGAGACGCCCCTCGTGCGGGCCACGGCGACGTTCGAGTCCTACTGCGGCTCCGGCGTCACCCGGTCGATGGCGGCGCCCAGCTGCTCGTAGGCCGCCGGATCCACCTGGTTGAAGGTCGGGATGACCTCGGCGATCCTGCCTTCCGGGTCGATCACGATCACCGCCCGGCTCCCCACGGCTCCGCTGTCGCGCGGATCTCCCCCGAACGCGGCGTAGCCGCCGCTCCCGGGGTCGCTGCCGAACAGGAACTGGAAATCGGCGTCCTTCGCCCAGGACGCCAGCTCCTCGGGCGCATCGCTGGAGATGCCGATGAGGACGACGTTCTGTCCGTCGTGGAACAAGCTCGCGTACTGATCACGGTACGCCTCCATTTGCACCGTTCAGCCACGCGTCCTTGCTCGGAAGAAGAAGGCGAGTACGACGGTCTCCCCGCGGTAGTCGCTGAGCCGTACCTGGTCGCGCAGCACGCCGTGGCGGGTGGCGCCCGTGAACTGGATGTCGGGCGCCATCTCACCCACCGCGAGGAAATCCTGCTGCACGTCCTGGGCGGCCGCCGACTGCGGCGCCGCCATGGCCAGCGCTCCCGCGAGCAGCCCGAAGCAGACGACACGCTTCATGCGGGCTCCTTGGTGGAGGGGTGGAAGGATCGACTCCCGGAGTATGCCCCTCCGTGGGGCGCGTCGGCAACTCGTGGATCCCTCCAGGACACCGCTAACCTCCCCCGTTCCCGTCGCGCCTGGCCCCGGTGGATCGCGAGAGCACGTCGCGCAGGCGCGCCGCCACCGAGCGCCAGTCGTGGCGGGCGCTCACCATGTCCCGGAGGGGGCCTCCGTAGTCCTCCGCGTCCGCCAGGGCGGCCACCGTCCCCTGGACGATGTCCCTCACCATGCCGCCTTCCGGTGCGTCGGGCGTGCGCAGCTTCATGCGCTCCGCCACGCGGGCCGGCACGACCTCGCCAGCCTCGTCGATGCTGGCGGCCATGCCTCCGAAGTAGGTGCCCAGCGGGAAGACCTCGGAGGCCAGCGCCTCCAGGAACACCAGCGGGCCCGCCTCCCGCACCAGCGACGGGAAGACCGCCACGTCGGCGACGGGGAAGAGGAAGCGGAGGTGGTCGTGGGTCAGGTATCCGGTGAAGACGACCCGCTCGCCGAGGCGCGACCGTGCCGCCTGCGCCAGGTAGTCCTCCAGCTCGCCCCGCGCCTCCAGGGCGTCGAGCCAGGCGCCGACGCCGGCGAGGCCCTCGGCGTGGGGATCGTCCTCGACGAGGCTCGCCGCCCCCACGATCCTGCGCACGAGCGCCTCGTCGCCCCGCTCCAGGGCCCACACCAGCGACTCCAGCGGCTCGCGCAGGGGGCCGTGGCCCACCAGGACGAAGCGGGCGGCGGGCCGCTCCCGGAGCACGGCGGGCATGGCCGCGACCACCGCCTGGGCGCCCTTGGCGGCGATCATCCGGCCCACGTAGAGGACCACCTCGTCGCGACGCCAGTCCACGGCGCCGAGGCGCGCCTCGACCCCGGCGTCGGGAAGCTTTCCCTCGTATTCGGACGCGCCCCGCCAGATCGCGGCCAGCTCCTCCCC
>JAHWKH010000030.1 GCA_019347995.1 Gemmatimonadota bacterium
CGGCCGTACTCGCGGCGTTGAGCCTGCTGGCGATTGCGAGGACCGGACCGGGGCGAGCCGCGGAGACAGCCGACGGAGCGCACACCCTCATCGAGTCGTCGGGCCGACGCGGGATCCCGCTGAAGATCGTCGATTGGTGGTGGGACTCGTCGGTGAGAGCCGGGGAGGGCGAGGCCGACCCCGATGAGTCCGGCGGCGCGGCATCGGATCCGGGCACCCGGTTCCCGTATCTGCTGATCGCGATCGGCTTGGTCGTGACTGCACTGGCCGGTGCCACCGCGTGGCGCTGGCATTCGAGACGCGCCGTCCGGGACCCACCGGGTGACGACGATGACCTGTCGACGGGTGATCGTCATCTGGAGGCGGTCCACGGTGCGGTGGTCGGCACGATCGACGCGATGCTCGCGCGGTACTACCTGATGACGGAGAATTACGATGCTGCCTTTACGGCGGCGCAACGGGTGGATCTGAGCCTGATGTCGGTCTACCCGTTCACCACATCGGATTCGAACCCGCTGTGGAACCTCTGGTACAACTCGGGCAACGCATTCCAGATGCGGGCGGAGGAGGCGTTCAGGGATGAGGCCGAGGCAGGCGATGAGCGCATCGACTACTGGACGGAGGAAGCCGACATCGAGGGGGCGAACGGACCTCTGGATCACATACTCCGCTACCAGGAGCGGACCGCCTCCTTCCCGTTCTATCTGCCGGACGAGATGCGCCTGATCATGGCCGAGGTGCACGCGCGGCGGGGCGAGCTGGAGCGGGCGCGGGAGCTCGTGAACGAGGTGCGTACGCCCTGCACGTCGCCCCTGGACGAGCCTGTGGCGTGCCTGCCGCCGCTGGAGGCGTCGGACGTCCCCACGCAGGATGCCCTGCTGGACGAGATCCTCCGCCAGCGGCGCTACGAGCTGTACCTGACGGGGCTGCGTTGGTCGGACCTCAAGCGCTTCGGCGAGCCGGTGAAGTACGCGTTCGTGCAGGTGCCGAGGAGCGAGTGCGACCGCAACGCGAACGTTCCGGCGGAGCTGTGCGTCACGCGCTGATGGCGTAGACCGCCGCGGGGGCGGCGGCGAGGTCCTCGGGACCGGCCGCCCCGCCGCGGCTCCGCGGGCCGGATGACGATCGTTGCATCGCGGGGAGCGCTCAGCGCTCCCCGGTGGGAGTCACCTCCCGCGGTCCCGCGTCCCACCACCAGAGCGCGGGGAGGTCGCGCTCCTCCGGCCACACCTGCCGCAGCGTATCGCCCTCGTAGAGCCGGCCGCCCTTCATCACCCAGCGCACGGTGTTGGTGTTGCGGATATCATCGAGGGGGCTGGCGTCCAGCACCACCAGGTCGGCCAGCTTTCCGGCCTCCAGGCTGCCCAGGTCGGCGTCGACGCCGATGATGCGCGCGCCGTCGATGGTGGCGGCTTGCAGCACCTCCGCCGGCTCCATGCCGCCCATGGACAGGGCCCACATCTCCCAGTGGTACCCGAGCCCCTGCAGCTCGCCGTGGCCACCGACGCCCACCAGGCCACCGGCGCGCTGCATGGCCGCGGCGGCGGCCGCCACTTCGTCGAACGTGTGCTCGTCCTCCATGACCCAGAGCCGCCGCCGCCGCACCATCTCGTCGAGGCGGTTGTGCGGCGTGAAGCGGCCGAGCTTGGGGTCGCCGTGCACGTCCTCGCTCTGGAAGAAGTACTCGCGCGCGTTGGGGCCGCCGTAGTTGACCACCAGCGTGGGCGTGTACGCGGTGCGGGTGCGGGCGTAGAGCTGAACCACGTCCTCGAAGAGCGGGACGATGGGGATGTTGTGCTCGTTGCCGTGGAAGCCGTCGATGGCGTGGGTGAGGTCCAGCGTGAGGTCGCTGCCGCCCTCGGTGGTGGGCATGAGCCCCAGCTCCTTCGCCGCACGCACGACCCACTGCCGCTGCTGGCGCGTGCCCACCATGTAGCTCTTGATGTTGGGCGTGCGGTAGTGCTCCTGGTAGCGCCGCAGATAGGCCTCCGTCTCCTCGTAGCTCTGGAAGTCGTTCGTGCTGAACACGCCGGGGCCCGTCATGAAGGCGCGCTGGCCGATGCTCCGGCCGATGTCGACCAGGTCCTGGTAGGCGAAGTAGTCGTTGGTGGACGTCTGCACGTCGAGCCCCGCCGTGACGCCGTAGGCGAGGTTGGCCAGGAGGGTCCAGTTGTGCGGCTCCAGCACGTCGTGGGTCCTGAACTCCCAGTGGGCGTGGGTGTCGATGAACCCGGGCACGATGGTCCTGCCCGCCACGTCCATCTCCCGGGCGCCCTCCGGGATGTCGACGCTGCCCCGGGGACCCACCGCCACGATGCGGTCGTCGCGGACCACCAGGTCCGCGTTCTCGATCACCCTGCGCCGTGGATCCATCGTCACCACGCGCGCGCCCCTCAGGGCGACCGTGCCGCGGGGGACGTCACGGGGGAAGGTGAGGACGATGTCGGTGCGGACCACGCCCTCCGCGCGGTCGGCCAGCTCCTCGTCGGGGTCCTCCTCCTCGGCCTCGGCCTCCGCCTCGGCTGCAGACGCCGTGTCCGTGGCGCCGGAGGGGCGATCCTCCTCCTCGAAGTCGACGGTGTCGAAGGGCCGGCGGTAGAGCGTGCTGCCCACCGCCCAGTAGATCGTCTCGCCGCCGTCCGCCCAGCCGAAGTAGTCGGCGCCGATGTCGGTGATCTTCTTCACCGGCACGCCGCCTCCCGTGAGGCTCACGGTGGGCCCGGGGCCGCCCACGCGGGGCACCGCCACCACGTAGAGCTGGTTCGCCGAGGAGGCCAGGGCCCACTGGCCGTCGGGCCGCATGAGGACCGTCTGGGCCGGCGGCGGACGGGGTGCGCGCGGGTTGGGGCGGCCGGTGACCTTCAGGTGCACACGGCGGTCCGTGCCGTCGAAGCGCAGGCTCATGAGCCCGTCGTTCGAGTAGACGTAGATGCGCTCGGGATCGTCGGCGAAATGGGGCGCCCCCACCCCGCGCGCCGGCACCACGAGGCGCGCCTCTCCGCCCTCCGCCGGCATCCACACGACGTCCAGCGGGATGCGCAGCCCGCCGAACTCGCTGAACGTCTGGGTGCGCTGCCAGGCGTTGCCGCGCAGCGCCACGATGCGCTCGCCGTCGGGGGCCCACGCCAGGTCGGTGTAGAACGCGGGATGGACCGTGAGCCGCTCCGGCTGGCCGCTCCCGTCCGCGCGCGTCTTCCAGATGTGGCCGCCGTCCACCGTCCACGTCACGTAGGCGATCCAGCGGCCGTCGGGGGACCAGGCGGGCTGGAACGCTCGCACGGTATCGGCGGTGAGGCGGCGCGGCTCGCCGTCGGGGAGGTCGAGCACGTAGACGTGCGTGAGCACGCTGAACGTGGCCCGGCGCCCGTCCGGCGAGAGGGCCGGCGACTGGACCAGCCGGGCGCGCACCGGGCCCTGCTCCACGCGGTACGGAGCCGTGATGTCGGGACCGATGGGCTGCTCCACCTCCACCCGGAAGGGGATGGTGCGCACGTCTCCCGTCCCCACGCCCACGGCCACGATCTTCCCGTCGCGCGTGGTGAGGATCTCGGCGCCGTCGGGGGTGAAGGCGTAGGCGGGCAGGAGGTCGCGGCTCTGGCTGCCCCCCTCCATGGCGTCGCGCTGCACCGGCCACAGGAGCCAGCGGTCGCCGCCCGTCTCGAGGTCGCGGATGCGCAGCCCGGTGCGCGTCTCGTGGCGGGTGGCGTAGACCACGTGGCGGCCGTCGGGCGAGACCACCGGACGCACGGCGCTCCATTCGGCCTGCGTCACGGGGTCGATCTCGCCCGTGACCATGTCTCGCCGGGCCACCTGCCACGAGGGGAACGTCCCTCCGGGGCCGCCGCCGCCGCTGCGGGCGAAGTAGAGGTGGCGCCCGTCGGGGGCCATGGAGGCGCCGAGCTCCGAGCGGCCTCCGCCGCCGCCCCCCGGGCTCTCTTCGTCGCCCCCGCCTTCCCCGGGCTCGGCCAGGTCCACGCCCGATCCACCCGCCACGTGGTACATGCGCAGCCCCATGCCGCGGGCGGCGCGGGTGGCGATGACGTAGCGGGAGTCGGGCGTCCACGTGGGGGAGAGCAGCCGGTTGCGCCGCTCGCTCGACAGCTTCTTCAGGTCGGTGAGCAGGCCGTCGCCCAGGCGGCCGATCCACAGGTTGTCGTTGCCGTCCCGGTCGCTGATGAACGCCACCCACTCGCCGTCGGGCGATACGGACGGCTGCGCGTCGAAGGGGAGCCCCCGGGTGATCGGCCGCGCCTCACCCCCCTCGATGGGCATGCGGTAGAGGTCGCCCAGCACCTCGAAGACCACCTGGCGCCCGTCCGGCGTGACGTCCAGGGAGATCCAGCTCGCCTCGTCGAGGGAGAAGCGCAAGGTGTCGGCCGGCTCGAGCGGCAGCGTCACCTTGCGCTCCTTCTTCCAGGCGGCGTATGCGCTGTCGGCCTTCGTCGAGTCGGCGGGCGCGGGCTCCTGGGCGCGGCCGTCGCCGGTCAGGAGCGCGAGCGCCACCAGGACGCACGGGACGGTGACGAAGCGGGGGGCCGCGGCGGGGCGCCGCCGGAGAGCCCACCCGACGAGGGCGGACGAGGAAGGCTGCATCGAAGTGTGCCGGTGTGCGAGGGTATGGGGACCGGACGGGGCGGGGCCCGCCGGGGGCGCAATGTGAGGCCGCCGCGCGCGACGCGCCACGCCACGGGTGAGGTGCGGCGTCACGTCGGAAGAGGCCAGCTCAGCGCAGGACGGGCTTGTCCAGCGCGTCCCACCCGTACGCCCGCTGCACCCGCTCCAGGATCTCCTGCGCCACGGTCCCTCCGCGGGAGCCGTTGGCCATGACCACCAGGCCGTATCCCTTCGCCTTGTGGCCCACCAGCAGGGCCCGGAAACCGAAGTTCGATCCGCCGTGCTGGAAGTACCAGCCCTGGCCCTCCTTCCGCAGACCGAACCCGACGCCGTAGTCTCCCACCCCCACGGGGCTCAGCATCTCCTGCACGGTCGTGCGGGAGAGGACGCCGTCCCTGGCGCCGGCGGCGGAGGTCTGGACCTCGACGACGAAGCGCGCCAGGTCGCCGGCGGTGGTCCACAGGCCGGCCGCCGCCAACTCCGGGTAGACGTGCGACTTGGGACCCATGGCGCGCCCCGACGCGGCGTGGGCGCGGGCGGCGTGCCGGTCCGAGCGGGGCGAGAGCGGCTGCTGGAACGTGCTGTGGCGCATCCCCACGGGCTCCAGGACCCACTCGCGCGCGATGGCCTCGAAGGGCCGCCCCACGGCGTCCGACAGCGCCAGCTCCATGAGCGTCACGCCGCCCCCCGAGTACTTCATGGCGGTGAGCGGAGCCCGCTCCATGAACACCCGCCCCACGTTGGACGGCGCCTGCCCCTCGAGGATCTGCACCGTTGTCGGCAGCGCCTCCCCGGGGGCGTAGCCCGGAAACCCGAACCCGTCGCCCAGGCCGGAGGTGTGGCTGGTGAGGGTGCGCGGCGTCACCGGCCGATCCCGGGTGAAGCCGTCGCCGGGGAGCGTCCAGGAGGTGAGGATGTCGTTGATGTCGTCGTCCAGGGAAAAGCGTCCGTCCTGGACGGCCTTCAGCACGGCCATGGCCGCCACCGGCTTGCTGATGGACGCGGCCTGGAAGAGGGTCTCCGGGGTGACGGGGGCGCCCGTCTCCACGTCGGCCACGCCGTAGCCCTTCGTCCAGTGGACGGCGAAGTCGTGGATCACCGCGACGCTCACGCCCGGCACGCCGAGCTCGTCCATCAGCGCCTCCAGCGAGAAGCCGTCGAGGCCGCCGCGGTCGGGGCGCTGGGGCCCCTCGATCATCGCCGCGAGCTCGCCCACGGTGGGCTGCTGCGCTCCGGCGGGCACGGCGGCCAGCAAGGGCAGGAGGAGCCCGAGGAGCGCCCCGGCGGCGAGCGCGGCCGCGGGGGCGAGGGGGATGCGGCGCGCCGAGGTCATTCCGTAGGGCTCCCGGTCTCGGGGGGTTCGAGGATGCGGAGGGTCGCCAGCAGGGCGATGATCAGGAGGAAGGCCGCACCCGCCATGGTCGGGATCGTCACGAAACCGAAGACGTTGAGGTAGCGGCCCGTGCACGGCGGCCCCGTGCCGCACTGGACGAGCTCGAGCGACGGCCGCGCCTGCAGCACCCGGTGGTAGGCCGAGACGGCGAGCCCCACCAGCGCCAGCGGGAGCCCGTAGCGCCAGACCCCGGCGTCGGAGCGTGCCCAGCCCACGGCCAGCACGAGCACCAGCGGGTACATGAGGATGCGCTGGTACCAGCAGAGGAGGCAGGGCACCAGCCCTACGCCGTCCGAGAAGTACAAGCTGCCCGCCGCGGCGACGGCGGCCACGATCCACGCCCACGCGATGGGGTGGCGCTCCTGGCCTCCCAGGGCCCCGCGGAGGCGGGTGCGGCCCCCCGGCACCGTCAGCGTGCCCAGCAGGGCCAGCGCGATCACGAACGACAGGAGCGTGGCGCCGGCCAGCGTCTGGACCACGAGCGCGTACAGGAGCATGGCGCGCCGCTACTCTCCGCCCGGCGCGGCCACGTCGCCGCGCACGACGCCTCCCCGCGTCGACAACACCTCGAACGAGCCGGTGAATCCGTCGACGCCGAAGGTGCGGAAGGTCAGGACCGCCTCGCGCGTCTCGCCCGGCTGCAGGTATCCCAGCTCGGCCTCTCCGTCCTCGGGCTCCAGCCAGCGCAGGGTCGGCTCGTCGCCCTCCGCGTCCAGCCCGTCCAGGATCAGCACCACGCGGTCGGGCCGGACGATCTTCACGAGGTCGGCCTGCTTCAGCGCCGTCGGGAGGCGCCCCTGGTTCCGCACCGCTACGCGCACCTCCCAGGTGGTGCTGTCGCCCTCGGACGCGACGCGGCGGACCCGGGGCGCTTCGGCGCGCAGCTCGGGGAGACTCTGCGCCATGTAGAGGTTGAAGAGGGCCTGGTTACGCGCCCACCTCTCCAGGACCTCGGGAGGCCCGTTCTGGGAGAAGAACTTGGGATGCCAGCCGCCGATCTCCACCTTGCCGTGCTCCGGATGCTGGAACGGCGTCCACGGCCTGAACGCCTGCGGGTGGTCGCGTCCCGCCGTGACGCTGTCCTGCCAGACGAGGCGGTCGAGGTCGTCCTCCTCGCCGTCGCCGTTCACGTCGCCCACGTCGCCGCCGTCCCACAGCTCGTCGCCGTACCAGATGGCCCCCATGTAGAAGTACCCGAAGTCGGGGCCGTGCCCGAAGAGAGGGCTGCCCTCGCGGTCGGGGTCGTTGCGGGTGGCGTAGGTGTGGTACACGTCGCCGGCCCAGGGATACCCGGTGATGCTCAGGCCGACGCTGTCGAAGTGCTCGTAGAGCGCCAGGTCCTCGGCGTACATCCGCTCCTCGGACTTCGAGGTCGAGGGCGGCCGCAGGTGCATGGGCACGCGCGTGTCCATGGAGTTGGCCACAGCGATGTTCGGGTTCTCCAGGACGAAGAGCACCGCCGCGTCTCGGGCTCCGAGAGAGGATGGGCTCCGGCTCCGTTCTGGGTCCAGCCGCGGCCCGTATGGTCGCGGCCCGGCATGGGGCGCCAGTTCTCAACGTAGTTCCTGTGGAGGTCGAGGCCGCCCACGCCGTCCTCGTCGACGCGGCCGTCGCCGTCGTCGTCGATGCCCTCGCGCTCCACCGACCACTCGCCCTGCTCGCCCTCCTCCTCGTCGGCGCGGCGCATGAGGCGGCCCGACGGGTCGCGCTCGTCCTGGAGCCATCCCCCCTCGGGATCGCGCCAGCGCATCTGTACGGTCACGCCGTCGCCGTCGAGGTCGTTCGCGGGGTCCTCGTCGAAACGGCCGTCGCCGTCGTTGTCCACGGGGCGCACGCTGCTGCGGTTGGTCTGCGCCGTGTGGAGGTAGAGGTTGGACCCGTCGGGGTTGTTCTGCGGCTTGGCGTAGATGGCGGCCCGGTCGAGAAGGGACGTGATCTCGGGATCGCGACCGTAGCCTTCCACGAGGTGCTGGATGAGCCAGAGCACCGACTCCGACGACGTGATCTCGCCCGAATGCCGGCCGCCCTCGAAGAACGCGGCGGGCTTCTCGGTGGCCGGCCCCGTGGATCTGTTGGTCAGCGTGACCTGCAGGATCGGCCGTCCCTCCAGGCTCGTGCCCACCTGGTAGAGCTCCACGATGCCCGGATGGCGGTCCGCCCAGCGGCGGAGCCATTCGTCCATGACGTCGACGGTGTGATAGCGGTCGAACGCGAGGGTGGCGCCCGCCTCGTACTCCACCTCGGGGTGGCGCACCCGGGGGAAGTGGCTGGGCCCGTGGCGGCCCAGGGACTCCAGCAGATAGACGCCGGGATCGCGCTCCGACTCCGGACCGAGGGTGGCCGGCCGGTGCTCCGGCGGCGTGGTCTGTCCGGCCGCGGGAAGGACGCACGCGAGCGCGAGCGCGGCGGCGAGGGCGACGGTTGCCGCCCCGGCCCCGTGGCGGGGGGCGGTGCGGCATCGAACGGCGAGGGGTCTCACGTGGGCTCCGGATGGGACGGGACGGGGGAACGCCACGACACTGCCGGAGAGTGGCGCATCGGACAAGAGGGCGCGGGATGCTCCCGCGCCCTCCCGTCCCCGCGCTACCGCGACGGCGCCGACGTCGGCGCCGGTCCCGCGTCAGCCGATCCGGTCGTAGATCGCGTGGCCGACGCCCGTGATCTTCCCGTTCTCGTCGAGGCGCACGTACTCGTTGTCGATGCGCTGGCCGTCTTCCGAGAGCGTGTTGATGATCACCTGGGTCACGCGCCCGTTGCGCATGTTGGAGATGCGCGTGGTGCGCTCGTCGATGACCTCGACGGCCGTGCTGGCGTTCTCCTGGCCTTCGACGGGGCGGAACTCACCGTCGAAGAGGGTCGCGTAGCTCCACTTCGAGGACTCGCCGCGGGCGTTGGTGGACTCCACGGTGATGTGCATCCCGCCATCCCCCCAGGGCTCGTACGTCATGATGTTGGAGCTGGGCGGCGGGTTGTCGGAGCGGATCTTCCACACGCCGTAGCGCGAGCTGCCGGGGTCCTGGGCGGAGAGGGTCGGTGCCGTGACGAGCAGGACGGCGAAGGCTGTGAGCGTGGCGGACACGGTGTGGCGGCGCATGGACGGATTCCTCGGGTCGGAAGTAGGGTTGACGCGATCCAATCTACGGTCGTCGGGGCCAACGCGCTCATAGGCGGCCGGAGCGGGGCCGATCCGGGCCCGTTGGAGCCCCGGCCGGGGCGCGCTCACACCCTCGCCGGGTCCTCCTGCAGTACGCGGTCCAGGACCTCGACGAGGCGCTCCGCGTCGTCGTCCCCGAACACCATGGGTGGCTTGTTCTTGACGACGTTCTGGTCCGGTCCGTCGGTGGACAGCAGGATCCCATGGTCGCGCATGCGCTCCACCACCCAGAATGCATGGCGTCCTGCCGGTGTCGGCGTCTCGGGGTCGCTCACCAGCTCCACCCCCAGGTACAGCCCCGCCCCGCGCACGTCCCCCACGATCGGGTGGCGCGTCGCCAGCTCCGAGAGGCCGGCCAGGAGACGCTCCCCGACCCGCGAGGCCCGCGCCTGGAGGTCCTCCTCCTCGATCACGTCGAGCACCGCCATCCCCACCGCGCAGGAGACGGGGTTGCCGCCGAAGGTGTTGAAGTATTCCATGCCGTTGGCGAACGACTGGGCGATCTCGGAGGTGGTGACGACGGCGCCGAGCGGGTGGCCATTGCCCATGGGCTTGCCCAGGGTTACCACGTCCGGCACGGCGTCCTGCGCCTCGAAGGCCCAGAAATGGGAGCCCACGCGGCCGAAGCCCACCTGGACCTCGTCGGCCACGCACAGGGCGCCGGCCTCGCGGGCGTGGCGGAACGCCCGGGCGAGATAACCCCGGGGAGGGACGATCTGGCCCCCGCAGCCGGGAAGCGTCTCGGCGAAGAACGCGGCGGCGCCACCCCGGGCGGAGGCGTCCCGGAGCCGCGCCCGGACGTCCTCCGCGTACGCGGCCGCCGCCTCGCCGGTGGCGCCCCGGTGGGCGCCCCGATAGGGATCGGGCAGGGCGGCCACGTGCACCCAGGGCGGGCGGCCGGACCCGCCGGGCCCGGCGAACTTGTACGGGCTCATGCCGATCAGCGACGTCGTGTTGCCGTGGTAGGCGGCGTCCAGCACCACGACGTCCCGCCGTCCCGTGTGGACGCGGGCGAGGCGCAGCGCCAGCTCATTGGCCTCGCTCCCGCTGCACGTGAAGAAGCAGACGCGCAGGGGGTCGGGCATTGTCGCGGTGAGGCGCCGGGCGTACTCGAGCAGGAGCTCGTGGAGGTAGCGGGTGTTCGTGTTGAGCACCGCGGCCTGCCTGCGCAGGGCCTCCACCACCCGGGGGTGCGCGTGGCCCACGTGGGCGACATTGTTCACGCCGTCCAGGTAGGGCTGGCCCTCCACGTCGTACAGGCGCTGCATCCATCCCCGCACCACGTGCAGCGGCCGCCGGTACGACACGCTCAGGCTCGGCCCCACCGTCCGGGAGCGCTCGGCCAGGAGCGAGGCCGTCTCGGGCGGTGCCGGCGCCGGCGCCAGGCCGGGAATGCGCAGCAGGAGATCGGGATCGGGGCAGAGGCTCGTCCAGACGGAGCGCTCGGAGGGGCGGGCCACGCCGGGGAAGGTGCCCTCGTGGCCCAGCAGGTCCGTGACCACCTGGAAGTGCAGGTGGGGCGCCCATCCGCCGTTCTCCCCCGCGTCGCCCAGGCGGCCGATCCGCTGGCCCCTGGCCACCGGCGCGCCCGGCGTGAGCTCGGCCAGCGACGCGCGGGCCAGGTGCCCGTACAGGGTGAAGAAGACGAGGCCCTCCTCGGGCACTTCGTGGCGGAGGATGGCCGTGGGTCCGTAGTCGCCGGCGGCGTCGTTGTCGCGCACCGCGTGCACCACGGCGTCCAGGGGAGCCCGCACGGGCGTGCCCGGGGGCGCGAACAGGTCCACCCCGAGGTGCACGGTTCGCCACTCGCCACCCTCGTCCGTGGGGACGCGATAGGCATCGGTCGTGTACCAGCGCCGCGCCTCGTTCCAGCGGCCGACACCCACGGCGGCTCCGTCCCGGGCCATCCGACCGAACAGCCCGGCCGTCCAGGATTCCGCGGGAGCGCCGACCCCCGGTGCCTCCTCGGGGTCGGGACTCGCCACGGAGAGATCGAAGACCAGCGTTCGTGCGGAGCGGGGGTCGGGCTCCATCACGGCTCCGGCCTCGCCCCCCCGGGTCTCCAGCCAGCGTATCACCCGTGTCGCCACCGGCAACGGATCGAGGCCGCAGGCGTCGCGCACCCGGGCCCGGGAGAGACGGGGGTGGCAGGCCGCCAGCCGTCCCAGCGCCTCCCACGCCGGCGCCTCGCTGATGGTGACGTAGGCGTCGTCGGGGCGCAGTCGACGATTCCTCGCCGAGAGCACCACGCTCACGCACAGCCGGAGCGTGGCCAGGGGCAGCAGCGCCTCCACCTCCGCCTCGCGCAGGGGGTGGATATCGTGGCTTCCCTGCGCCAGACACGCCACGATGCCGACCGGGTCGACGCTGCCCAGCATGGCGTACGCCGCCGCGATGGCGGGATCCGCGACCACCCACGAGCGCACCACGTCGCCGAAGTCGATCAGGCCCACCACCCTTCGCGGCTCACACGGATCCTCGGGCGGAAGCGACACCAGGACGTTGTGATCGTTCGCGTCGCCGTGGATCACCCCGTGGCGCAGCTCCCCCAGGAGCGGGCCGGCGTGGGCGTCGAAGCGCCGTACATGCTCCCGAACGAGGGCGCGGCGAGCCGGATCCTCCACCCCTCCCAGCTGCGTCTCCACCACCTCACGGCCACGCCTCAGGTCCCAGAGGAAGGGACGATCGGCGGCCGGGTGCTCGAACCCCTCGAGGAACACGACGGGGAAGAGCACTGACCATGCGGAACACGACGACGATGACGACGACACGAGCGAAAGGCGAGCGCCGTGGCTGACGCGACGGCAACCGCGGGAGCGCCCGCCGGAGGCGCCGGAGATCACCCCGACACCTCCCTCGGGCTGGACTCGCGCAAGCTGGGCATGTGGGTGTTCCTCGCGAGC
>JAHWKH010000310.1 GCA_019347995.1 Gemmatimonadota bacterium
GCTGCCTGGCAAGGCTTTCCCGCTGCGCCTCATCGAGGACGCCAAACTGATTTTCGGCGGCCTGATCCAGCGCCTCCGGCCCCGCCAGCGCCAGCAGCTTTTCCCGGGCCAGCTGGAAGTCGGGGCTGACCTTGATCGCCCTCGCCAAGGCATTCTGGGCCAGCAGCGGCCGGCTCAGAGCCTCGTAGGTGAGCGCCTGACCATAGAGAGCCAGGTGCGGCTCGGCGTGGCTGTATCGCAGGGCCTTCTCGTAGTCGCCGAGGGCGAACGAGGCGACCGTGTTGGCCCGCACGTCCGGGTAGCCCCGGGCCATCTGCCCGTGCTCGGCGAGCAGCTCGCGCCGCTCGGCGTCCGGCAGTAGATACCACTCGTACGAGCGCACGAACGGGTAGACGCAGAGGTACGGGCGGGGGGTCTCGTCGGCCAGGAACGCCGGGACGTGGCTCTTGTTGAACTCGGCCGGCCGGTGCAGCGCCAGCTGCGACCACACCGGGGTCAGCGCCCGCCCCAGCGTGGTCCTGCCCCCGCCGAAGACCTCGGCCTCGGTGCGGGCGTGGAGAGGGGGGATGGTGGGTTCCTCCGGTTCGGGGGTCGGGACGCGGACTCCCCGTGGCACGTCGCGGGCCACGGAGGGGGGAAGGGCCTCCCTGGTGCGGGCGTTGCATGCCACGCCAGCGTCATGGCTGCTTCCGACCTTCCTCCGCCCGCTCCGACCCCGCCTGCGGCGCGCCGACACTTCAGTCCCCTGCGGCGCGCTATCGGGGTGGCCACCGGCCTCGTCGCGGGGGCGGTGGCCGGCACGGTCGTGGCTCTTGCGGTAGTGGTGGGCCGCGCCACGTTCACACGGGTCTACCTCCACGCCCCCGAGGACGTCGTCGGGTGGCCCCTGGTGGCGGCGATCCTGGTCGCGCTGCTGGGAGCGGTGCTGGGCGCCGTGGGGCGGATCGCCGCGCCCGTGGCGGGGGCCGCGGAGGGGTTGCCGCTGGGCACCATCGCCGGCGCGCTGCTGGGCGCGGCGGTCACGTCGAATCCCACGGGCCCCTGGGCCGGCGCCGTGATGGGGGCCGGCGCGGGGGTGCTTCTCGGAGGGGCCCTGGCACCCTCCGAGCCGGGCTTCCGCCTCGCCGGCGTCGCCCGCGCCGTGCGCCGCCGCATCCCGCGCCCCGTCGGCGCCGTGCTCGCCGCGCTCCTGGTCGCCGGCGTCGCCGCGGGGGGCGTCGCCACGTGCAGGCAGGACGACGTGCCGCTGGCTCCCCCCGGTGCCCTGCCCGCTCCGGACACGTCCGAGGTCGCCTCGGTCGTCATCTTCGTCGGCGACGCCGGCGAGGGGACCCTGGCGACGCACCCGGTCCTGGTGAAGCTGCGAGACGACGTGGAGCGGTGGTCCGCGGGGCTGGGCCCCGGGGGGGAGGTGGTGGTGGTCTTCCTCGGCGACATCGTCTATCCCGACGGGCTGCATCCTCCCGACGCGCCGGAGTGGCCCCGCGATTCCCTGATCGTGGCCCACCAGGTGGCGGCGGTGGAGGGGCCCGGCGCCCGCCGCGGCGGCGCCCGGGCGATCTTCGTGGCGGGCAACCACGACTGGGGCCTGCGGAGGGACTGGGAGGGCGCCGTCCGCCTCGCGCGGCTCGAGGCGTTCTTCGCCGCTCGCCGCCAACGGGGCGTCCGCGTCTCCCTGGAGCCGCGGGCGGGGACCGGCGGCCCGAGCGTCGTGGACGTGGGCGAACGCCTGCGGCTGGTGCTCCTGGACACGGCGTGGTGGCTCCTCGGGGCCGAGCCGGAGGAGGAGGAAGAGGTGCTGGCCGGCGTGGAGGCGGCCCTGGCCGGGGCGGAGGGCCGGGCGGTGGTGATGGCCGCGCACCACCCGTTCGTCTCGGCCGGGCCGCACGGGGCCCTGTTGCAGTGGGGAGAGAGCCTCGGGCTGCGCACGCTCCTGGCCCGCAGCGGTGCCATGCTCCAGGACCTGTACTCGCAGCCGTACCGACGCCTTCTCCGGGGCCTCGTCGACGTCTTCGGCCGCACCGGACCGCCGGCCCTCTTCGCCGGGGGCCACGAGCACTCCCTCCAGGTGGTGCGCACCGAAGAGCCGGACGTGCCCCCCGTCAGCGTCGTGTCCGGATCGGCCAGCAAGCTCACCCGGGTGGGAAAGCTGCCGGGCCTGACGTTCGGCCGCTCCGCCCCGGGCTACGCGATCCTCCTCGCACGGCACGACGGCGAGCTCGAGCTGCGCGTGGACGCGGCCCCCGCCCGCTTCCTGGCCTGTGCCGAAGAGGGCGGCCCTCCCGGGAGCGGGGCGGGGGGGGCGGGCGAAGGCGACTGCATGGCGGAGGCCCTGCAGGCGTTTCGCACTGTGTGGATGGGACCGGTGTGAGGCCGCTTCCCGTGGAGCTCCCGGGACACCGGCGTCGCGTCCTCACACTTCGGTTCCCTCTCCATCCTGCTCCGCTCGGCCCGGGAGAGGTGGCGCCGGAGCCCGGTCCGTCCCGCTCCACCCCAGCCGCGTGAAGAGCCACGGTGCGCCGACGACGGCCCACAGCGTGCCCGCTCCCATGAGCGCCGCCCCCAGGGCGAGGGCCTCCTCCCCCCCCAGGACTCGTTCGGCGACCAGGAGCGGGAGCAGCCCGGCCAGGCCCAGCGCGACGCGCCGCCCGCCGTCGCCGGCACGAGGCTCGAAGCGCACCCACAGCCATTCCACCGGCACGGCCACGGCCAGCGCCGCGGCCACCGCCGCTCCGTTCCACTGCATGGGCTCGTCGCCCACGAGGAACGCCGCCGCGGCCGCGGCGGCCACGAGGGTGAGCGCGGCGGCGGCACCACCCACCGTTCGCTCATGACCCCGCAGGGCGCGCCGCAGCCGCGGCCATGCCCACAGCCACGCCCACGCCAGTCCGCCGCCGAGGACCGCGGCGCCGATCACGTCGTCCACGTAGTGCACGCCGAGGTAGAGGCGGGACAGCGAGAGCGCCACGACGAGGAGCGCGGCGGCCGCCAGGGAGAACGGCGTGACAAGGGCGAGGTACGCGAACAGCGCGGCGGCCGTGCTCACGTGCCCACTGGGAAACGACGAGGAGTGGGAGATCTCGTCGTACACCCTCACGGAGGAACCGGAAGGGCGCTCGACGGCCAGGGTCGTCGCCAACGCCTGGCGCGCCACGGCCTCCACCACCGCCAGCACGAGAAGCCCGTAGGCCACGCGACGGCCTCCCGTCCACAGCGCGAGCCCCACCGTCAGGGGGATCGCCCAGGATGAGCCCAGCACGCCGACCGTCCGCGCCAGGTCCTCCCATCCAGGACCGAGGACGTTCTGCAGCCAGGCCACCGGCTCGGGCCGGAAGAAGATGTCCATGGCGGCCCCCCATGCAACCCCGGTTCCACCAGCTATGTCGAAAGCGATGGAGGGCTATGTCGAAGTCGCCTATGGGACGGAGCGGCCATGACAGATCGAACGGGGATTCCCTCGTACAACGCCACGCTGGTG
>JAHWKH010000311.1 GCA_019347995.1 Gemmatimonadota bacterium
AGCCCTGCCTCGAGCGCCTGCGACAGGAGCCCCTGCAACAGCTCGGCGGGGTCGGTATTGGCGTCGTCGGCGGTGGCTTCTATCAGCACGTGCCAGCGATGGCGTTCCGCGAGCGGATTGCGGGTGCCGGGGACGTGCCTGAGCACCAGCTCGAGCGAGTCTCCGGCGACCAGCTCGAAGCCCTCGATGCGGTCCAGCTCCGTGGGATGGGCGATGGACTCGTGGAGCGTCAGGAAGAGGTGGCTCGGCAGCAGGACCAGGTCCCAGCGGCCCGGCTCGACGGAGCGCGCCGAGAGCTTCTCCACCGCGTCCTCGGCCCACCGGGGCGCGTTGCCCACCAGGTCGGAGTCCAGCACGTACTCGTAGCCCAGGCCCATGGGCTGGACGGGAGTCGAGTCCCGGGACTGGAAATCGGAGCCGTCGGCGGCCACCGCCGACACGCTCAGGCGGGGCCAGCAACGGTGGATGGTCTGGTCGGTGACGATGCCGTCCGTGGAGGCGAAGAACTTCTCCTCGCGGATGAAGCTCATGGACGACGAGGCGAAGCGGCTGCCCCGCACGCCCAGGGCGGCGGCGTTCGCCCGGAACAGGAGGTCCACCTTCTCCTCGATGGGGATCTCGAAGGGGTCGATCTGGATGGGGCTGCGCCACGTGCCGCCGGAGTCCCCGTCCAGGGGCGCCAGCTCCACCGGACGGATCTGCGCCACCCGGTTGGCACGGGCCTGGGCCACGGCCCGCCGGGCGATGGCCGCCGCCGAGTCCTCGTCCAGGGAGCTGGTCGCGGCGAACCCCCACGTGCCGTCCACCAGCACCCGCACGCCGATGCCCGACGTCTCCGAGTCGGAGAGGCCGGTGACGCGCTGCTCACGGGTGGAGACGTTCTGGCTCCGATTGGTGGAGATGCGCACGTCCGCGTAGCCCGCTCCGGCGCGCCGGGCCGCGTCCAGGGCCACGGCCGCCAGGTCGGGGTCCACGGTGCGGTCGCGGGAGGGCAGGCCCCGGACCGGGAACGCGTGCAGCATTCCGGGGCCGAGGCCCAGACCCGCGACCACGGCTCCGCCGTGTCCTAGAAAGTCCCTTCGGCGCATGGAGTTCGTTCGGAAGATGAAGGGGGGAGGAGACCGATGATTCTAGGCGCGACGCGCATGAGCGGGCAAGCGCCCTTCCGTCATGGCGCCCCGCCGAGGCGTCGCGCCGTCCACCCCGTCGTCGCCAGCAGCGCCAGCGTGAGGAAGAGGAGCCACGGGCGTCGGGATTCCACCGGCCGCGAAGCGACGTCGCCCGGCCCCGCCGTGGGCCCGAGCAGGACGCCTCCGGCGCCGCCCACGGTGAGGGCGGCCCGCGACCAGGAGGCCGGCTCGTGGGCCGATCGGACGACGGCGCCGTGGGATGCGTCGGCGCCCAGCGCGTAGCCCCCCTCGGCCGTGGGTACGAAGCGCAGGGCGGCGGCGCGGGGGCCCGCGGGCAGCACCGGAATCACCTCCCGTCGCGCCCCGTCGGCCACGCCGAGCGAATCCGGGACGTCCCCCTCGAGTCGGCCGGTCCACGCGACGCCCGGTGCCGCCGGCTGCGACGCCAGCGTCCAGGGACTCGTGAGGCCCTCCGCGAGCCACTCGACGAGGGAGCTCCAGAACGCCTCGTGGCCGGAGAGGTGGCCCGCTTCCATGCGCCACCTCCACGTCTCCAGCCCCGAGACGGCGACCCGGCCCCGTCCGGGCTCCGCCACCGCGAGGAGCACCGCAGGCTCCCCCCCGGGTCCGGCGAGGGAGGCCACCGCGGTCGCGGACGCCGGGGCGGCCACAGGCCGCGCCTCGAAGCGCAGCGCCGCCGACGGCAGGGGCTCCACCTCCGCCGGTCCCGACCAGGCGAGCGCCCCGGCGTCCACGGTGCGGTTGGAGCCGGCGGCGGCCCACCCGAGCCACGGCCCCGGGGCCGACGGTGGGGCGGGGGACAGGAGGACGCCGCCGCCGCTCTCCGCGACCCATCGGCCGAGCAGGCCCAGTAGCTCCGGGCCCGGCTCTCCGTCCAGGACCAGCACCACGTCGTGGTCGGACAGGTCTTCCAGCGTCCGGGGAACCGCCGCGTTCCCCGCGACGACGGCCTGACCGCGCCCCAGCGCCTGGTGGACGGCCACGCGCATGCCCGCCGACTCCAGCGCCCGGACGACGAAGCGCGACTCCCACGTGGGGGGGCCGGTGAGCACGAGCGCCCTGACCGGAGACTCCGCACGGACCCATGCGTGCGCCCGCGCCACGTGGGAGCCCGCCCTCACCGACCACGTGGCGGCTCCGGGACGCGTGGGGAGGACGGCGACGGATGCCCGGGCGACTCCGTCCGTCCCGACGGTCAGGACCACGGAGTCCGACTGCGCCGCCCCGTCGTCCAGGACCACGGTGATCCGCTCGCCGGCCTCTCCCCGCAGGGTCACGTCCAGGGCCGCACGGCGCATCGCCACGGGGGCGAGGGGGGGCTCCACCCGCAGGGGTGGAGGCTCCTCGACGTGGCGCAGGGTGACCGGCGTACCGGCCCGGGCGGCTCCGGCGAGGAGCGCGAGGACGCCCAGGCCCGGGGAAGCGCTGTCGCTCCAGGCGAGCGCCCGATCCGGCCGCGCCGCCCGGGCAGCGGCCAGCTCCGCCGTCGAGGTCGCCGCCGTGACCTCCAGGGGAGCCTGCGCCTCCCGGGAGGCGTCGCCCCGCAGGAGGAGCCCCACGAGAAGCGCGGCCGTGAGGAGCCGGGCGACGGTGGCGACGGTGGAGCCGGCCCAGATGCTGGTCTTGTAGGTGTCCACCAGGCTGGACGGGACCACCTCGACGCGAGCGTCGGGATGGGCCTGCGCGACGATGGCGGCAGCCCGCTCGTTGACGCGGCGGTAGACGGTCGCGACCCACCGGTCGAGCGCGTCGCGCACCGCGTCCGGCAGTTCGCGTGCCCGCCAAGCGGCACCCAGCGCTGACGCCTGGTCGAAGTCGAGGGCCGCGTACCAGTCGAGCAGCTCCTCGATCGCGACGCCGTCCTCGTCGGCGGGGGAGACCACCACGATCTCGGGGCTGTTGGTGTCAGCGATGCTCATGACGTCCCTCCTGCCGCCCCCAGCTGATGCAAGGGATGTAGCACGAGCGTGGGCCCGTGCAACATTGGATGTGACCTGCTGCGGCCGGTTGCTGCTTCAGGCGCCGTCCCCGCACAGAACGCTGGATGCAGCACTGTGGCTCGTCGCAACCCCCGCGGCCTGCTGGCGTGCTGGACCGCCACGGGACGCCGAGCTGCGCCGCTGGTATCTCACCGCGGCCGACCACGCCGCTGTGGGGTTGTCGTTTCAAGTTGCTGTCACGTTCCTGTCCTCCGGGCGCCCTTCTTATAAGTGAGCGTGCGAGGAGCCCGGATGTCGTTGTCGGCCCGAGTCCGAACAGCTGATCCCCCTCTGCTGGCGGCTGCGCCCGCGCCGGCGTGCGACTGCCGAGTCTGCCCGTGGTG
>JAHWKH010000312.1 GCA_019347995.1 Gemmatimonadota bacterium
CTGCTCGCCGTACGTGCTGGCCCAGCGGCTCGGCCACGACCCGGACGCCCGGGAGTTGGCCGGGTACGACGCGGAGGCGTTGCTGGAGGTCTTCGCCCGGCCGCCCGCGTTGCACCGCTTCCCGAAGGCGATGGCCGCCCGCGTGCAGGAGCTGTGCCGGGCACTGGTCGACCGGTACGACGGCGACGCCGCCCGGCTGTGGGCCGACGCCGCCGACGGCCGGGAACTGCTGCGCCGCGTCGGTGAGCTGCCCGGCTTCGGTAGGCAGAAGGCGCAGATCTTCGTGGCCCTGCTCGGCAAGCAGCGGGGGGTTCAGCCGCGCGGGTGGCGGGAGGCCGCCGGGCCGTACGGCGACGACGGTGCGCTGCGGAGCGTCGCCGACGTCGTCTCGCCGGAGACCCTGCTCGCCGTGCGGGCCTACAAGCAGTCGGTGAAGGCCGCGGCCAAGAAGGGGTCGTGATCGACGGGCTCCGCACCGAGCGGCTGCTGCTGCGCCGCTGGCGGCCCGAGGACCGCCGCCCGTTCGCGGCGCTGAACGCCGATCCGGTCGTGATGGAGCACTTCCCGTCCGTCCTGGACCGGGCGCAGAGCGACGCGCTGGCCCTCCGGATCCGCGCGCACTTCACCGAGCACGGCTACGGGCTGTGGGCCGTCGAGGTCGACGCGGCCTTCGCCGGCTTCACCGGCCTGGCGTGGAGCGACGTCAGCGGCCTCCGCGAGCTGGAGGTGGGCTGGCGGCTGGATCTCCCGCTGGAGGGCGTGGACTTCCCGCACCATTTCATGGTGCGCTGGCGGGGCGAGGAGACCGACCTGCTCATCGATCCCTTCGACGGCGGCCGCCTGCGCTTCGCCGACCAGGCCCAGGAGCTCCTGGACCGGGTGTACGGCGGGATGGTGCGCGTGCAGGAGTCCTTCCTGCAGCGGGCGTCCAAGCGCGACATGCTGGCGCGCATGCTGAGCAACCTGAAGGGCGTCTACGTGAACGTGCGCGACCACGCCCGCGCCCTGTCCGCGGTGGAGCGCATCCTCCTCCTGCGCCCCGAGGCCCCGTCGGAGAACCGCGCCCGCGGCATCCTCCTGGCCCGGCTGGGGCGCGCGGAGGAGGCGGCCCGGCAGCTCAAGACGTACCTCGACGTGGCGCCCGACGCCGCCGACGCGGAGCGGGTGCGCACGCTCGTGCGTCGCCTGCGCTCGGGCGAGAACCCGGTGGAGGACGACCCGTCCGGGGAGATGGAGGCGTGAGCGCCCCGCCCGGAGGGTACCGTGAGGCGCTGGAGGGCGTGGCGCTGATCGACCGGAGCGCGCGGCGGCGTCTGCGGATGAGCGGCCGCGCCCCCACCCAGATGCTGCAGGGCATCGTCACCAACCGGGTGCCGCCGCCCCTGGAGCCGGTGGAGCCGGGCGTGTGGTCCGGCCGCGCTCCCTACGCCGCGGTGCTCACGCCCAAGGGTCGGCCGGTGACCGACCTGCGCGTGCTACGCCGCGGCACCGACGAGGAGCACGGCCTGCTGCTGGACCTGCCGGCGGAAGGGGCCGACGCCGCCGCCGCCCACTTCGCCCACTACGTGCCGCCGCGCATGGCCCGCTTCGAGGACGTCTCGGAGACGACCGGCCACCTCACCCTGGTGGGCCCCGGCGCCGCGGCGCTGGCCGCGCGGGTGGCGCTGGGTCTGAGGGTCGATACCGCGGCCCTGGAGGGGCTCGCCGAGGGGGAGCTCCGCTTCGTGGGCGAGCCGGGGGGCGACGGGATCTGGGTCGTGGCGAGCGCGGACGTGGCGGCCCCCGCCCTGGACCTGCTCTCCGACCGCGCCACCATCGTCGCGCTGCGCGGCCGGCTGGAGTCCGCCGGGGCGACACCACTCTCCCCCGAGGCGTGGACGGTCCTGCGCCTCGAGGCCGGCCGGCCGGCCTACGGCGTCGATTTCGACGAGGACGTCCGCCCCCCCGAGGCGGGGATCGTGGAGCGCGCCGTCGACCACGGGAAGGGGTGCTACACGGGCCAGGAGGTCATCGTGCGCATCCGGGACCGGGGCCGTGTGAACCGGCACCTGCGCGGGCTGGTGCTGGGCGACGGGAAGCCCGCCGCGCCGGGCACCGAGCTGTGGGCGGAGGGCCGCGACCGGGCGGTGGGAGCCCTCACCAGCGCCGCGTTCTCGCCCCGGGCCGGGGCAGTGCTGGGGCTCGGCTACGTGCGCAGGGAGGTCGAGGTCGGTGGAGAGGTGCGGGTGGGAGCGCCCGACGGCGACGCCGCACGGGTGCGGGCCGCCGGCCCGGGATGGTGGGAGGGCGCCCGGCCCTCCGAGGGTGGCGCGGAGGGGTCGTAGGCCGCCTATCCGCCGGCGACGCCCACCCTGCGCCGCAGCGCCTCGACGACGAGGCCGCCGTGCTCCCTTCCGTTCTCGATGAAGATCTTGTTGGCGTTGTGCCCCGCGGCCAGGACGCCGGCGATGTAGACGCCGGACACGTCGCTCTCCATCGTGGCCGGGTCGTGGGCCGGGATGCCCGTCTCCTCGTCGATGGAGACGCCCATGGAGCGGAGCAGGCGCGGATCGGCGCGCCAGCCCGTCATGGCCACCACCCAGTCGTTGGCGATCTCGGTGGTGCGGCCGGTGCCCTCCTCCCGCAGGACGACGGACCCGGGCCGCACCTCGGCCACCCGGTGCCGCCAGTACACGGGGATCTGGCCCTTCTCCAGCCGGTTCGTGATGTCGGGCACCACCCAGGGTTTCACGCCCCGGTCGATGGTCTCCAGGAAGTGCACCATGGAGACGCGGGCGCCGTTCCTCCACATCTCCAGCGCGCTCTCCACGGCCGAGTTGCCGGCGCCCACCACCAGCACGTCCTGGTCGTGGAAGGGATAGGGCTCGCGGTAGTAGTGGATGACCTTGGGCAGGTCCTCGCCGGGCACGCCGAGCCAGTTGGGCTCGTGAAAGCCGCCGGTGGCGACGCACACGGCCGCGGCCTCGTACGCGTGCTCGGAGCCGTCGGCGCGGCGCGTGCGCAGGCGGAAGGCGCCCTCCGTACCCGAGACGTCGAGCACCTCCTCGTACTGGCGCACGCCGAGCCCGTACTCCACCGCCACCCGCCGGTAGTACTTGAGGGCGTCCCTCCGGGTGGGCTTGTCCCCGGGGGTGATGAACGGCACGTCCCCGATCTCCAGCCGGTCGGCCGTGCTGAAGAAGGTGGCGTGGGTGGGATACAGGGTGATGGAGCGGGTCAGGCAGCCCTTGTCGAAGATAGCTTGGCGCAGACCCGCCTGGGTCGCGGC
The DNA here is from genome assembly GCA_019347995.1 of Gemmatimonadota bacterium. The sequence goes on from JAHWKH010000312.1 coordinate 3,269, forward strand.
CACTCCGGCGCTGAGGCCGCAGGGGCCGGCGCCGATGATAGCGATGTCGAGGGTGTCGTCGTTAGGGTCGGTCATCCCCTGCTTCGGGATCGAGGGTCAATCGGCATTCGGCGAGGCGTTCCACGGCCGGCCGGTCCAGAGGCAGGTGAAGGAGCCCGCCATCGCGCCACCGCTCCGTCTGATCGGCGTAGTGGTC
>JAHWKH010000313.1 GCA_019347995.1 Gemmatimonadota bacterium
GGCCGACGACCGAGCGACCTATCGGGAGGAGAACCGGAAGGCCGCCGCCATCGCCCCCGGCTCCAAGGCGGCATACAACCTGGCCCGGGGCGCCGCCTCCACCCGTATGCCCCACGAAGCGCTGCGCGCCCTCGCGGCCCTGGACCCCGACCGTCCTCCCATGAGGGGATGGCGGGCCTACTGGAGCGTCCTCGTCTCGGCCCAGCACCAGGTGTACGACCTGGAAGGAGCGCTGGCCAATGCCCGGGAAGCGCTGCGCCGCTACCCCGACCTCCAGGCGTTCTACTACCAGGTGGCCGAGAATCTGGCCGCCCTGGGACGGGAGGCGGAGCTGGACCCGGTCATCGACGCCTTCGCCTCGCGCCACCGCTCCCTGGACATGTTCCTCGTGACGGTGGCCGCCGAGGCCGATGCGCACGGGCACCCCGAGCTGGCCGAACGCCTCCTGCGCCGCGCGATGGTGGTGTACGACACGCTGCCCGAGGAGGACGCCCGGAGCACCCGCGTCCGGAACTGGAAGGGCATCGCCCTCTTCGCGCTGGGAGAGCTGGAGGCGGCGGAGGCCGTCTTCCGTGGCCTGCGGGACGAGCGCCTGTCCAGCGACGCGTGGCGCGCATGGGTAGCCCTTATCGAGGGGCGGCGGGGCGACCGCGCCGCGGCCGAGGCCGAGATCCGCCGCCTCCTGGCGAAGGAGACGCCCCAGGACGTGGGGACCCTGTCGTACTACGCCGCCGCGGTGGCGGCGGGAATGGGCGACGCGTCCCGCTTCGTGGAGCTCATGAAGCAGGCCGAGGAGGCGGGACGTCTCCACAGCGAGTGGGATCACCGCCACCCCGTCTTCCAGGCGATCCGCTCGGATCCAGCCGTCCAGGCCCTGATGCGGCCGCGGGGCTGACCACCGCGGACCCGGTCCCCGCCGGGAACCTGTGAGGAGGATCCACGCGTGATCGACTCGCGGCGCTCCTGGCGGCGCCAGGGGCCGGCGGGCGATACCGGCCTCCCCGGCCCCGCCGTGGAAAATTCGCGAAATCCCCACTCCCCAGGCGGTTCCCACCCCATCTGCCCAGCGCGAGGTTTGATCACGCGCCTTGCACCCGGGACGGACCCGCTGAGAGCTTTGGACAGATCCCCGGCTGCCTCCCTCCCCTCCCCCCGCCGCCCATGAGACGAGCGTACGCACTCGTGCTGGTCATCGCCGTGGCGGTGGTTCCGCGCGCCAGGCCAGAGCGCTCCCCGGCGACGACGCCGCAGCCGTCGCCGGCGCCGGTGCCAGCGCCCACGGCCGCACCGGCGCCTGTGGCCGAGGAGGCGATCCGGATGCGCGTGGAGGCCCGGCTCGCCTTCGACCGCGCCGCGCTGGACCGGTTCCGGCCCGGCTATCCGTTCTGGAGGCACGTCTTCATCGTCCCCGACGGATCCGTCGCGTTCGGGAGCGCGCGGGACGGGCGCCTGCTGGCGACCTTGCCGGTGCGGGGTGCCGACTGGTCACGGGAGGATCATTGGGAGGAGCCCGACCTGGCCACGGCACTGGAGGGGGCCGCCCTCCCTGCGCGGCTCGGCGACCGCCGCCAGCGGGTATCGGAGCTCCTCGAGCCATCGGTGGGGCCCACCATCGACAACTACACGCGCGGCGACCTGCTCCTGCAGAACGTGCGGCGGTACGGGAGCTTCCTCGAGGAGTGGGGCCGCATCTACGAGCGCTTCGGCGTGCCCGCCGAGATCGGCCTCGCCCAGGCGGTCGTGGAGTCGGGGCTCAGCGGCACCGTCAAGTCGGAGGCGCGCGCCACGGGGTTCTGCCAGTGGCTCCCGCCCAACTGGCGCCGCCTCGACAGCCTGTCGCCGCACGTGATCGAGGTGGAGAACCAGACGACGCAGGCGGCCTACTGCGCCGCGCACCTCAGCATCCTGGCCACCAAGTACGGCTCGTTCATCCCGGCGCTCTCGGAGCACCACGCCGGCGGCCCCAACGTGGGCCGGGCGGTCATCAACGGGCGGCGTCTGGGGGCGATGGACGTGAGGGAGCAGTACCTCCGGGGCGGCGAGTTCGCCCTGGACCTGCGCGCGCTCGCGCCGGGAGACTTCAGCGACGTCCTGGGCACGTACGGGCCGCGCTCCTTCCGGTATGCCGAGATGGTGTTCGGCAACCTCGCCACCGTCCACGCCCTGCGGGACTCGGTGCCCCAGGAGCGGGTCTTCGCCATGCGCGCGCCGCGGCCGCTGACCCTGGACGAGGTCGCGCGCCGGAGCGGGCTCGCGCGGGCGGAGGTGCGCCGCTTCAACCCCGCCCTCGCGCGGCGCGTCCCGCAGGGCGCCACCCTCTATCTCCCGGCCCCCGTCGAAGCGCTGGGCCCCGACGTCTCGTTCTGGCATCGTCCGCCGCCGCCGGCCTACGCCGCCGTGCTGAACGACTTCGTCCGGCTCCAGGCGACGCTCGAGGAGTGGGAGGATCCGTCGTTCGACGCGGTGCTGCGTGACTTCCGCCGCCGCTTCCAGGCGACGGACAGCGAGGAGGGGACCGTCATGGCGACGGTGCTGGGATATGTGATGCAGCAGATGCCCAACGGTCGCCGCATCCTGTCCGACTTCCGCACGAACCGGCGCCTCACGCGGCGCTTCGAGGAAGGCGTCAGGCTGAGGGAGACGGTCCTGGCGCACTGAGCGCCTCGGCGGCACGGAACAGCACGGCGTCGGGGATGTCCGCCTCCCGCTTCCAGCGCGCGCCGGCGGTCGAGCCGTCGGGGCGGAGGCCTTGACGCCGGTTCTGCTCGACGAGGGCGGCGACCGGCTCCAGGGGGATCTCGGCGCCTGGCCGGGGCGGCGTCCACCGCCCCTCGAAGTGGGTGCCGCCGCGCGGGTCGAAGAAGACGGGGCGGCCCTCCCCCCACCAGCGGACCCGCCCCGGCCGTGCGCCATGCCGTGGTGCCGCCGACACAGCAGGACGAGGTTGGGCACGGCCGTGGGACCGCCGTCGGCCCAGTGGACGACGTGGTGGGCGTCGCACCAGGTGTGCGGCCGCTCGCAGCCCGGGAACCGGCAGTGGCGATCCCGGAGGATCACCGCCCGCCGCATCGCCGGAGGGACCACCGGCGTCCGCCGCCCCACCGGCCTCCGTCGCGCCCCCCCCATCCGCTCGCCCGCCTCCACCGCCCCCGTCGGCGTACCGGAGCGGGGCACCCGCCGCCGCATCCCCCGCCCCTGGAGAGCGCAGGGCCTCCGCCGAGGAGCCTGCCCAGCCGAGGACGAGGACCAGCGCGCCGGCCGTGGCGGCCCCGAGGACGGCGCCCCCGGCACGGTCGAGCGTGGGCGGCTCCCACCCGTCGTCCGCGCGCGCCTTCCGGCGACGGACGAGGTACCGTCCGAGGGCGTGCACGGCGAGGAGGGTCGCCAGGAAGAGGACTGCGGCGGCCGCCACCGGCGCCGCGACGGGCGTCAGCGGAAGGAGGTCGGAGAGGAGGCTGCCGG
>JAHWKH010000314.1 GCA_019347995.1 Gemmatimonadota bacterium
TGGGCCGGGGAAGGGGAAAGCGGTCGGGGTAGCCGTCCATGGCGGCGCGCTGCACCGAAGGGCCGCCGGGGTAGGGCAGCCCGAGCATCCTCGCCACCTTGTCGAACGCCTCGCCGGCCGCGTCGTCGCGGGTCTCGCCGAGCCGCTCATAGCGGCCCCACTCCGGGACGTTCAGCAGGAGTGTGTGCCCCCCGGACACCAGCAGGGCCACGAAGGGCGGCTCGGCGGCGGGATCCTCCAGGACCGGCCCGAACAGGTGCGCCTCCATGTGGTGGATGCCCAGCAAGGGCCGGCCCAGCGCGAACGCCACCGCCTTGGCCCAGCTCAACCCCACCAGGAGGGCGCCGATGAGACCCGGGCCCGCGGTTACGGCGATGGCGTCGATGTCCTCGAGGGCGACGCCGGCCCGCTCCAGCGCGGCGTCCACCACGGGCTCGACCCGGCGCAGGTGCGCGCGCGCCGCGAGCTCGGGGACGACGCCGCCATAGACCTCGTGCACGTCCTGGGAGAGGATGACGTGCCCCAGGAGGTCACGCTCCCCCCGGAGGACCGCCGCCGACGTCTCGTCGCAGCTGGTCTCCAGGCCCAGGATCAGGGGGCCGCTCATACCGCCCCCGACCCCCCGGTCGTGTCCGTGGCGGGGGAGAGCGTCTCGGGCTCCGTGGGGAGCGAGTCGGCCTGGGAGGGGAGCGTTTCGGTCGGCGGGGCGAGCGTGTCGTCGGCCGTGGGGACCGTCCCGCCGTCGGGCGGCAGGCGCACCGTGACCGAATCCACGGGCGCGAATCCGCGCACCAGGTCGGGAACGCCCCGGAGCACCACGGGGACACGGCGCTGGTAGCCCACTTCCAGCCCCTCCACGGCGGCGGCCGGAACCACGGCACGCACGGCGTCGGGATCCGTCGAGGCCACGGGAGTGCGGGCACCACGCAGCGTCACCTGCAGCGTTCGCGGCAGCACCTCGATGTCCTGGGCGCGCTCACCCGCCGTGTCGACGGTCACGGGCACGCCCGCCAGGATGCGCTCGCTGGCCTCCTCGAGGCGCACCCCCAGGCTCACCTGCGAAGGCGTGGTCATCAGACCGGAGACCGATCCGGTGTCGACGTCCACGGTGTAGATGCCCGAGCTCTCCACCTCCGAGAGGTCGAGGGGCTCCAGGACGACCGAGTCCGCCGCTTCGACCCGGGGCGCGGCTCCCCGGACCCGCACGGTCTGGGGCTGGAGGCCTACCGGAGCCGCCAGCGCCAGGCCCTCGGGAAGCTCGCCCGTCGTCCTCAGGGCCACGGGCAGGAGCTCGGAGCTGGTGCGTTGGAAGGAGATCCGAACGGTGGCGGGGGAGATCTCCTGCACGACGTATCCGCTCCCACCCTCCAGCCGGACCCAGTCCCTGCGGAGCTGGATGACGGAGTCACGGCCGTTGACGCGGTCCACCGGGATCTGCACCACGGCGCTCTGGGGCCGCAGCGGCGCCAGCACGTTGGGAGGCGCCTCGAGGCTCACCCGCACGTTGGCGGGGCTGGGATCGCCCTCGAGCATCCAGTCCATGTCGTTGACCTGGGCCACGACCGGGACCTCCAGGCCCAGCAGCCCTCCCCGCCCGTCCAGGTTCGCCTGCACCACGCCCCAGAGCACCAGCGCGAGGCCGAAGGCCGAGATCTTGAGCCGCCAGTTTCGGGCGATGGCGCGAGGGAGCGCCCCGCTCATGGCACCCCCGCGCCGTCCTCGCCCAGCAGGCGGAGGATCATCTGCCGGTACTGGGGCGCGTCCCACACGGTGGCTCCGGCGAGCCGCCGGTAGACGACGCCGTCGCGTCCCACGATGAAGGACTCGGGGACGCCGGTGGTACGGTAGATGTCCTCGACGCGTCCCTGTGGATCGTGGAGGATGGGGAAGGTGAGCCCGAGGTCCGCGGCGAACGCCGCGAGATCACCGCCGAGGCGCCCCGCGGCGTCCCGGGTCCCGAGGGGCGCGTCGATGCTCACGGCGAGGATCTCGAAGTCGCGCTCCCCGAATTCCTCGTAGAGGCGCTGCATGGAAGGCATCTCCTCCAGGCAGGGCGGGCACCAGGTCGCCCAGATGTTGAGCAGCACGACCTTGCCCCGGTAGTCGCTGAGGCGCGCCTCGGAGCCGTCGAGCGTGAACGCGGTGAAGTCGGGGGCCGTGCCTCCGACGGTGGCCGCCGCGAAGCGGCCTCGCCCGAACCAGGCGACGAGCACCAGCACGCCCAGGAAGACCAGGGCGAGGGCATAGGGCTTTCGGGACGGCGTGGCGCGCATGGTTCCCCGTGACGGAGGCGATTTTCCGACGGCCGGTCAGGGTTGCGGCAGGTCGCCGTCGCCTGCCTTCCGTGGCCGGTGGAACGCCGCCGATTGCTACGGATTCCGCGGCCCTTTGTTCCCCTCCAGGGGTGTTCGCCACCCCTCCGGCTCACTCCCGGGGCCCTCCCCGTCGGCCCACCGACAGGCGCACCGCGGCGCCCCTCTCCAGCAGCGAGTCGGCCGGAGGCGCCTGCTCCACCACGCGGCCCTGGTCCCTCCCGAACCTGAACACGGTGTCGACGGCGGCCAGGGCCAGCCCCAGCGAGGAAAGCGTGTCGACGGCCGCGCTCTCGGTCATGCCCAGCAGGTCGGGCATCGCCACCCGGGGAGGCCCCAGGCTGACGATGACCTGCACCTCGCCGGGCAGCGGGAGCTCGGTGCCCGGGGCCGGGTCGATCTCGAGCACGCTGCCCCGGGGCTCGTCGGCCTGGACGCTGTCGGCGCTGACGACGAATCCGGTGGCGCCCAGCAGCCGGACCGCGCGGTCCGCGCGCAGCCGGGCCACGTCGGGCACCACACGCCTCTCGGCGCCCAGGCTCACCGTGATGCGCACCGAAGCGTCGGCCCGGGCGAGCTGACCCGGGAGGGGCGCCTGACCGACGACCCGCCCCGAGTCCACGGACGGGTGGCGGAGGGAGTCCACCACGCCGAGCACCAGGCCAAGGTCCAGGAGCATCTCGGCCGCGTCGGAGACCTGCCGACCGCGGAGGTCGGGGACGTCCAGGAGGTCCTCCGGAGGAGCGGGGGCCGGAAAGAGGACCAGCGTGGCCAGCCCGTAGCCGACCAGGAACGCTCCGAGCCCCAGTCCCAGGGCCCACGCCAGGACCTTCGGCCAGCCCCCGTCTCCGCCTCGCCTTCCGCCCTTCCCGGGTCCGGAGGCCCCCTTCCGCGAGCCCCCGCGGCGCCGGCGCAGCGAGTCTCCCATCGTCACCGACACGGCAGCCGCTCCCGCGCCGGGCTCACCCGCGCTTCCTCATGCGGGCGGCGAACGCACCGTCGAATCCCGTGCGCCAGGGGAGGACCGCCAGGCGACCCTCACCGTCCAGATGCGTCGTTTCCATCCCCTCCGGGGGCTCCATGACGAATTCGGGGTGTCGGTCCAGAAAGGCTTCCACCCGCTCCTCGTTCTCCTCGGGCTCCAGCGTGC
>JAHWKH010000315.1 GCA_019347995.1 Gemmatimonadota bacterium
GGCCAGCTCCCGGATCGTCACCTCGCGCTCGTTGCCGATGTTGAACACCCGGCCCACGGCGTCGTCGGAGCGCATGAGGCGCAGCACGGCGTCCACGGCGTCGTGGACGTGGAGGAAGCAGCGGCGCTGCGTGCCCGTGCCGAAAATCTTGATGGGCTGTCCCCGCACCGCGTCGAAGACGAAGTTGGGGAGCACCATGCCCCACTTCCCCGACTGGCGGGGACCCACCGTGTTGAAGAAGCGGCCGATCACCACCGGGAGCCCCTTCTCGTCGTGGTACGCCAGCGCCAGGAACTCGTCCAGCGTCTTGGTGCACGCGTAGGCCCAGCGACGCAGCGACGTGCTGCCCAACACCCGGTCGTGCTCCTCGTGGAGCCTGTCCCCGGCCTTGCCGTAGACCTCCGACGTGGACGCCACGAAGAGCCTGGAGCCGTGCTTGTGGCACACGTCCAGCATGATCTCGGTGCCGCGCACGTTCGTGGTGATGGTCTCCACCGGCTCGTCGATGATCTTGCGCACGCCCACCGCCGCCGCCAGGTGGATCACCTCCCTCACCTGGGAGACCACCTCGTTCATCATGGGCCAGTTGAGGATCGAGTCCACCACCAGGTGCAGCTTCGGGTGCTTCCTCACCGCGTCCAGGTTGGCCAGGCGCCCGGTGGAGAGGTCGTCCACCACGTAGACCTCGCGCCCCTCGGCGAGGAGGCGCTCCACGAGATGGGAGCCGATGAAGCCGGCTCCCCCGGTGACCAGCGTGGCGTCGGACATGTGGGCCTGCTCCCGAGAGGGGCGTGATGGACGACGCTAAGGTAGTCCGTCCCGGCGTTCGGGCACCACCCACTCCCGGCGGAACGCCTCCAGGAGCTCCGGGTGGCCCGCGAGGAAGTCGGGAAGGAGGGGGTCGCGCCGGTTGAAGCGCGGGACGGTCCCGTCGGCGTGCACCACGACGCCGCCGGCCCCGCGCAGCAGCGCCGCGCCCCCGGCCACGTCCCACTCGTGCTTGGGCACCAGCGTCCAGGTGGCGTCGGCCAGCCCGGCGGCGACGCACGCCAGCTTGTAGGCCACGGAGCCGCAGGGGATCACGCGGAAAGGCGCCTCCGCGAACCGCTCCCACTCCCCCCGGTTCACCTCGGTCCGGCTCGCCAGCACGACGGCGCCCTCCAGGCCCGCGCGGTCCGTGGGCTCCACCGCCGAGCCGTTCAGCCTCACGCCGTGCCCCACGGCGCCCACCATCGTCTCGCCCGTGGCGGGGTTGTGGATGCCGCCGGCCACGGGCTCGCCGTCCTCCACCAGGCCGATGGAGACGCACCACTCGGGGATGCCGTCCACGAACTCCCGCGTGCCGTCGATGGGGTCCACGACCCACACGCGGCGCCGGTCCAGCCGCCCCGGATCGTCGCGGGTCTCCTCCGAGAGCCATCCCTCGCCGGGACCGGGAAGCGCCCCGAGCAGCACCCGGTTCACGGCCAGGTCGGCCTCGGTTAGCGGGTCGCCCCGATCCTTCACCACGTGGTCGATGTCCCCGGAGGTGAAGGGCCGCAGCGCCTCCGCGGCGAGGCCGAGGGCCTCCTCGATGCGGGCGAGGTCGTCGTCGCGGGTCGTCACGCTACAGCGCCCACGCAAGTGGGACGCCTACGACGACCGCCGCGATCACCAGGAGCGTGAGGGGCAGGCCGACCCGGAAGTAGTCGGTGAAGCGGTAGCCGCCGAGTCCGTAGACCATGGTGTTCGTCTGGTATCCGATGGGGGTGAGGAAGGACGCCGAGGCGGCGACCGCCACCGCGAACGCGAACGCGCGCGGGTCGGCGTCGAAGCCGCTCGCGGTGGCGAGGGCGATGGGAAACACCAGCACCGCGGCCGCGTTGTTGGTGATCAGCTCCGTGAGCAGGACCGTGGCCAGGGTGACGCCCGCCAGCGCCCCCACCACGCCCCAGTCGCCGAAGCTCCCCACGATGCCCGCGGCCAGGCTGGCCGCGAGACCGGACGCCTCCATGGCGCCGGCGAGCCCGAAGGACGCGGCGATGAGGAGGATCACGTCCAGGTCGACGGCGCGGCGCGCCTCCACGGGCGAGAGGATCCTCAGCAGGACCGTGCCCAGCGCCCCGGCCATGGAGGCCTCGAGGATCGTGAGGAGCCCCAGGGCGGCCGAGACGACTACGCCGACGAGGAGCCCGACCGCCCCCCACGCCTGGCGGCGGCTCGCGGGCGCCAGGCCGCCGAAGGTGGACACCAGCAGGAAGTCGGAGCGGTCGCGCCAGCGGTCGTCGAAGGCCTCGTCCGCCAGGAGGAGGAGCGTGTCCCCCGGTCGGAGCCGGACGGTCCCGAGCTTCGCCCGGACCCGCTCGCCTGCCCGGTGGATGGCGAGGACGGCCGCGCCGTAGGTGCCGCGGAAATCCGCCTCCCGCAGCGTCTTCCCGCTGAGCGGAGAGGCGCTCCCCACCACGGCCTCGAAGTAGGTGTGGCCGGCGTCGTGGAACGGCTCGGCATGGGACCGCTCCGCGGAGACGAGGCCGGGGCGGCTCTCCAGGTCCAGGACGTCGTCGGCGCGGCCCACGAACACCAGCTCGTCGCCTCCCTTCAGGCTCGTGTCCGGCGTGGCGGGCGCGATGACCTCGTCGCCGCGGCGCACCTCGGCCAGGAACACGCCGCGCAGGTTCCGCAGCCCCGCCTCTTCCACCGTACGCCCGTCGGCGGGCCCTCCCCGCTGGACGCGCATGTTCACCACGAACTCCCGCAGGCTCTCCTCGAACTGGCGCGTGCCACCGAGGCGCTCGGGGATCACCCGATGCGAGAACAGCACCAGGTACGCGAGGCCGGCGAGGGCCACGGGCAGCCCGACGCGGCCGATCTCGAACATGCCCATGCCCTCGAGCCCGTGGGCGGTCATGAGCCCGGACACGACGATGTTCGTGGACGTGCCGATGAGCGTGACCAGCCCGCCCAGGATGGCGGCGAAGGACAGCGGCATGAGGTAGCGGGACGGCGACGTCCCGGAGCGCTCCGCCCACGCGCGCACCTGGGGCGCGATCATGGCCACGATGGGCGTGTTGTTGAGGAAGGCCGAGGCCCCGGCCACGGGCAGGAGGAGGCGTCCCATGCCCTGCCTTCCGCCGCGGCCCATGAGGCCCGATACCAGCGGCTGGAGCCCCCCGGTCTTCTCCACCGCCCGCGCCATGACGAACAGGGCCGCCACCGTGAAGGGCGCCGGGTTGGAGAACCCCACCAGGGCGGTGGGGGCGTCGATGACGTCGGCCAGGAGCAGGAACACGTCGGCGCCCAGCACGATGAGGGCCGGCGCCACCCGGTCCCTCACCAGGAGGCCGACGGTGACCAGGAGGACGAGGAGGGTGATCCAGGCGTCGGCGCTCACGGACGCGAACCGACCCCCGCCCGCCGCAGCTCCGCCTCGTAGAGCGCGGCCACGTCGTCCACCAGCCGCGGCACCGAGTAGCGCTCC
>JAHWKH010000316.1 GCA_019347995.1 Gemmatimonadota bacterium
AGCACGATCGCACCGGCGCACATGGTGCACGGCTCCAGCGTGACGACCAGCGTGCAGCCGGTCAGCCGCCACGCGCCCAGAACGGCCGCCGCAGCACGCAGGGCCAGCACCTCCGCGTGCGCCGTCGGGTCCCCGCTCGCCTCGCGCTCGTTGTGGCCGGTGCCCAGCACGCCACCATCGGGGCCGAGCACCACCGCGCCCACCGGCACGTCGTCGTGCGCCAGCGCCTGCGCCCCCTGCTCCAGCGCGAGGCGCATCGCCTCGTCATAGGGCCCGGTCATGAGAGGTGGACTAGCCCTCGCGCAGCGACTCGAGCACGTCGACGCAGCCGGCCCGCTCGCACACGGCGGTCAGCACGTCGGCGGGCAGCAGGCCCGCCTTGCCGAAGCGGCGGGCCGCCTCCAGGAACAGGGGAGCGCTGCCGGACAGGCAGCCGAGCATCTCGCGGGCGGCGTCCTCCCGGCCGGCGAGCGCGGCCACGACGGCCTGGTCCAGACCGAGGTCGGGCTGGGCAGCGCCGTGCGGCGCCACGCCGAACGCTTCCCCGCCCTCGTGATATTCCCGCAGCTCCCGCCCGCGCCCGACGATTCGCTCACCACCTGGCAGGGCATCGGTGAGCGCATCGCCCTGGCGGCGCTCGGGGGGCTGTGGGCGTTCGCTTCCGGGCTCGCCGGCATCGTGCTCCTGGGCGCGTGGATCCTCACCGACCACGTCTTCTGGTACGCCAACGAGAACCTGCTCCAGACGAGCCCCCTCGCCTTCCTGCTGGCGCCGCTCCTGGCGTTCCTGCTGGTGAGCCCGCGTCCGCCGCGGGCCGCCGTGGGGATGGCGCTGGCGGTGGCGGCACTCTCGACCGTCGGCTTCGTCCTGCAGGCGCTCCCGGGCCTGGACCAGGTGAACCGGGAGATCATCGCGCTGGCGCTTCCCGCCAACGCGGGGCTCGCGCTGGCCCTGTGGACCCTGGCGCGGCGCTCACCGCCGGGGCACGGACCCGGGGAGGGCGCGACGTGAGAGGGGCCGTCGTCTCCGCCCTCCTCCTCACGCTCGCCCAGCCGCCCTTCCACGTCCCCCTCCTTCCCTTCCTGGCCCTCGCGCCGTTCGCGGTGGCCGTAGCCCGCCTCCCCGCCGGCCGCGCCCGCGAGGCCGCCCTGGCCGGAGGCGTGCTGGGCGCGCTCCATTTCGCCCTGCTCCTGCACTGGATGCCGGTGGCGCTGTGGCGCCACGATCCCGCCACCGCCCCCCTCTACGGTGTCGTGGTGGGGGCGCTGGCCCTCCTCCTGGCCGCCGCCGGCTGGCTCCTGTACCGCCTGGGCCGCGCCGGGGCCCCGATGGCGCTGGCGCTTCCCCTGGCGTGGACCGCGGCGGAGTGGCTGCGAGCCGAGGCCGCGGGCCCCCTGGCGTTCCCCTGGCTGGGGCTGGGCGCCACCCTGGCCGCCACGCCGGAATGGGCGGGCGTCGCCGAGTGGGTCGGGGAGCGGGGCCTGTCGCTGTGGCTGGCGGCGGTGAGCGGGCTGCTGGCCGACGCCTGGCTGGCGCGGGGAGGACCGCGTGTCCGCGGCGCACCGGAAGATGCGTCCGCGGGGACGGGCGACGACGCGGCGCCGCGAGCGGGGACCTCCGCGGCAAGGCGGTGGCTTCCCTCCCGCTCCCCGTCAGTGCTGGCGGCCTTCGCCGTGGTCCTCGCGGCGGCGCCAGTGGCCTGGGGCGTCCACCGCGCCGCCACCCTTCCCACGCGGGTGGTTGGCGAGGCCGTGCTCGTGCAGACCGGGGTCCCCGTCGGGCCCGACGTGGACGGGCGCATCGCGCTCACGCTCGAGGCGCTCGACGCCGTGACGTCGCGGGTCGCCCCCGGGGCGTCGGTGGTGGTCCTGCCCGAGATGGTGGTGCCGGTCCCCCTCGCCGATCCGCGCGCCCGGCCGCTCGTGGCGGCGCTGGTACACCTGGCGGCGCAGGCCGGGGGTCCGGTGATGTTCGGCGCCCCCGGCGCGGTGGTGAGCGAGGCCGGCGACACGGCGGTGCGCAACTCGGTGCTCGTCGCCGCGCCCTGGGGCATCTTCCCGGCACGGTATGACAAGAGGGCCCTGGTTCCCGGCGTGGAGGCCACCAGCCTCCTGCGGCTTGGCTGGCCCGGCGCTCCCCCCGAGGGCTACCAGGCCGGCGTCGACCACGCGCTGCTGCGGGTGGGCGCCGGCCACTGGGGCCCGCTGGTATGCTGGGAAGCGGCGTTTCCCGGCGTGTCCCGCGGGCTGAGGAGGACGGGCGCCGACGTGCTGGTGAACGTCACCAACGACGGCTGGATCGCCGGGACGGGGGGCATGTCCCAGCATCCGGCCCACCTGACGATGCGGGCCATCGAGACCCGGGCGGGGGCGGTCCGCGCCGCCACCACGGGCCTTACGCTGGTGATCGATCCCACGGGCCGGGTGCGGGCGGCGGCGGTTCCGGGGCAGGGCCTGCTGATCGATTACCAGGTCGTGGTCGACATCAGGGCCTTTGAATATACCGCCGAGGGCGCGGCGGCCGAGCTCGCGCAGGCACTCGAGGCGGATCCCCGATCGGCGGCGGGCGCGGCGTTGCTCGACGATCTCCTCCTCGACCGCGGGGCGCACGCCGATCGCGTGGCGCGGCTCGAAGCGCGCGGCGAAGAGGACCCCGCGGGACGCTCCGAGGCGTGGTGGCGCGCGGCGCAGATCGCGTCGGAGCAGCTCCGCGACTTCCCACGCGCGCGCGCTCTTTACGAGAAGGCCGCCGGCGCGACCGATCAGGCGGCGCGCGAGGGCCAGGAACTTCCCATCGCGCTCGCCGGCCAGGACCGCGACGGGCATGCGCAGCTCGTCCAGACGGTCCCAGACCGGCTCCATCACGCCTGTGCCCAGGCCGCGCAGAGCGGCGGCCAGGCCCGCGGCGTCGTTGCGCAGGCGGTCGGCGTGGGCCGTCGCGGCCGCGTCGGGCGGTAGGCCGGCGAACAGGGGCTGGGCGGCCCAGCGGGCGGCGAAGGCAGCGATCCCGTCACGCTCGAGGTCCGCGGCCAGCGCCTCGTCGGCGGCCCGGCGCCGTGCGCGCTGCGCCGGATCCTCGATGCCCGCGGTGGTGGAGATCAGCGCGAGGCGGCGCACGCGGTGGGGATGCGCGAGCGCGGTGTGCAGCGCGATGCGCCCGCCCATGGAGTAGCCGACGTAAGTCGCCCGTCCGCCTGCCTCGCCGATCGCCACCGCGGTCTCCTCGAAGCCCATCTCCACCCCGCCCGATCCGCCGTGGCCGGGAAGGTCCACCCGCACCACCTGGAAGGTGTCGGCCAGGGCACCGGCGATGTGGTCCCACGAGCGCAAGCTCTGGGTGAACCCGTGCACGAGCACGAGGCGCTCGGGCCCTCGCCAGTCGGACGCCCGGTGCAAGGCTGTGGCCATCGGGGGATCTTCGCGTGAGCCAGTCCCAGCCGACCGACCCGACGA
>JAHWKH010000317.1 GCA_019347995.1 Gemmatimonadota bacterium
GGCGCCCCGGAAGCGGCGGCCCCGGCGCACGCGTCGGCTGCGGCGGAAGACCTCGTGATCGGTGAGCACGCGCAGGACCGGATCCGCGTCGTCCAGCACGAAGCCGGCGTCGACGGACCCGATGCCCACCTGGCTGCCCGGAGGCAGGCTGCCGCGCCCCCGTTCTCCCGCCAGGATCTCCTCCAGGCGGTGCACCTGGCCCTCGTTGTCGCACAGGATGAGGGTGCGCTCGTCCTGTGCGGCCCCCTGGCGCAGCAGCGCCTGGAGCCGGTCCATGTCGCGCTCGATGGCCGGGGGCGGCGAGGTGGCCAGCTCCACGTCGCCACCGCCGGTCTGGCGCACCACCAGCCGGGGGAAGAGGTCGAGGATGGGACGCGCGGTTCCGGGCTCCAGGAAGAGCTCGGAGGGCGGCGCCGGCTCGCGCCCCGCGGCCTCGAGCTGGTCGTGGAACTGCACCACCTGGTCCCAGGTCCGGCGCAGCTCGGCGTCCCAGGCGTCGTCCTCCAGCGCCACCAGGACCGCCTCCGCCGGCAGGAGCTCGAGGAGCGATCGCGACACCGTGGCGCCCCCTTCCTCCTCCTGGTCCCGGAAGTCCACCGGCAGGACGTGGACCTCGGACGCCTGGCCGGTGGAGCGCTGGTCGAGGATGTCGAAGGCCCGGATCGAGGCGATCTCGTCGCCCCACATCTCGATCCGCACCGGATCCGGCGAGCCGAAGGAGAAGAGGTCGAGGATCCCTCCCCGCACGGCGAACTGGCCCACCTCCTCCACGGTGGCCACCCGCTCGAACCCCATCCCCTCCAGCCGCGCGGCCAGCTCCGGGAGAAGGGATGCACCTCGCCGACCGCCAGGGTCAGGCGCAGCCGAGCCAGGCGGTCTGGCACCGGGGCGCGCTCCTGGAGCGCGCGCAGGGTGGTGACGAAGAGGCGCGCGCGGCCGCTGAAGAGCGCCTCCACCGCCTCCACCCGCAGCCCGCCGATCTCCAGGTGGGGCTCGGACGACTCGTAGGGAAGGTGCTCGCGCTGGGGGTAGAGCCAGGCCACGCCTTCGCCCAGCAGCGCCTCCAGGTCGGCCTCGGCCGAGATCGCGGCCGGCGGGGTGTCGGCCACGACCACGTACACCCGATCCGTGACGCCGTGGAGGGCCGCCACCAGGGCGGTGCGCGCCGATCCGTGGGCGCCGCCCACCACGACCCGCTGGCCGGCTCCGGGGATGCGCCTCTCCAGCCCATGGAATCCCGGGCAGGTGCCCAGGGCCTCGAGAACGGGATGCTTACGCTGCGGGGGCACGGTCCTCCCGTGGGGTCGCCCGGGAGCCGGCGGGGGAGGCCGCCGCCGCCCGCCCGGACGCGGCGACCCACCCCTCCAGGAGGAGCAGGACCAGCGCGGCCAGGAGGAGCGGACGCCACAGCTCCGGTCCCTGCCGGCTCGTGAACACGGTCTCGCTCCAGGAGCCGGCATCGGAGGCCGTTCGGAGGTCGCCCCCGAGGCGCGCCTCGAGCTCGGCGGCCGCGAGGGGCTCCAGGAGGGACTCCCGGGACGGCGGATTCACCGCGACCCGCTCCAGGACGCTGTCGCCCGCCAGCACGACGTGGATGCCGGGCTCACGGGTGACACGGAAGACCCGGGTACCGTCCACGGGAGCGCGGGTTCCCGACGGCGCCTCCACCGACGTGGCCGCCGGCGGCAGGGAGAGGGGCTCGCCCGCCAGCAGGCCGCCCTCGCCCCCGCCGGAGCCCGCGGGCGTGAGGAGCCATTCCACCAGCGGCACCATGGAGGCCGACACCGGCAGCTCCGTCGCCTCGGGTACCAGGGGCGACGCCATGAGCCGGTAGTGCGCGCCCCTCCCCGCACGCCCTTCCACCAGCCAGGGCGCGCCGCTCTCCAGGCGGGCCACCACCTGGCCCCGGAGGGCATCGTCCGGGCCAGGCGCGGCCAGGCGGTACGCCCGCCGTACCCGCAGCCCCTCCATGCCGGCGCCGGTGCGGTCCGTGGCCACGCGCGTCTCCCCTTCCGCCGCCTCCGCCTCGTAGCGCCACGGGATCCCCTCGCCAGCCAGCTGTCGGTTCAGCGCCGGCAGCAGGGCGGCGTCGGCGGGGGGCACGAAGACGGTGACGCCCCCGAGGGTCGTGGCGCGGGCGCCGGGAAGCGAGAGCACCACGTCGGCGGCCTCACCCGGACCGGCTCGCCGCAGGCGGCCGCTCGCCTCCAGCACGTCCAGCGCCTCGGACAGGAAGGGCGGCGGGGCCGCCGCGCCGGGAATCCGTGCCCGAGGCGGAAGGCGCACCCGCGTCGCGAACCAACGTCGGTCGTCCCCCCGCAGGGCGTCCGGGTCCGTCTCGACGTAGCCCTCCACCCACCCGGCGGGGAAGGGCCCGAACGGCAGCACGGCGGTGGCTCCGGCGGGGGCCGCGCCGGCGGCACGGACACGGTCGCCGACCACCAGGCGGAGGGGCATGGCCACCGTATCGCCATCGGGCCCTCCGACGCTCACCGCGACCTCCGAGCGTCGGCTCGCCAGCGGCGCCAGCCCCCCTCCCACCAGGACGTCGCCGATGTACCGGTTGGCGGCGTCCTCCTGCGTGGGAAGGAACGCCACGACAGGGATGCCGGCGGGCGCGGCGGGAAGCGCGTCGGCGGCGGTGATCCGAAAGTGACCCTCCTCGAGATCGAGCGTCACGATCTCGCCGTCGTCGTAGCGAACCTCGGCGCGGGCATCGACGACGCGCTCGTCGCTCTCGAGGGCGGCGGCGTGCTGCCTGAGCTCGGCCTTCTGTTCGGAGAGCACCCGCCGCAGATCGTCGAGCGACATGGCGCGGCGGCTCTCTTCGCTCATCAGGGCGTAGATTGCCTCGGCGTCGCCCCGCTCGAGCGCGGCGGCGTAGAGCTCGACCACGGGCGTGGGCTCGGGGACGCTGGTGCGCGTCGCGCATCCCAGCGCCGTGACGGGACCGATGGCGAGGGCGAGGGCGATGCGGTGGATGCGGTTCATGGGTCGGTGGACGCGGCGGTGGAGCAGTGCCATTTCCGTTCCCCGGCGAGCGGCCGCGCTCGACCGCACCCCCCTCTTCGCCGCGATCCTGCTCCCCTTCCGGCTGCTGGAGGACGGGTGGCGCCGCGACGACCTGCTGGCGTGGGTCTCCTCCCCGCTGACGACGGCGGTGGAGCCGCACGAGCCGAGGCGGGCGATCGCCGCCGGCCCGGCCGGACGGGCCCGCCGGGCACAGTGGGAGCGCGCGCTCGACGGCGGTCCCGGCGAGGCCCGGCGGGCCCTGGTCGGGGCTCTGCGGATCGTCGACGAAATCGGTCGGGAGGAGCGCACCCCGGCGGAGTTCTGGGCCGCCTACGGCCGGGCCCTCGCCAGGGTCGGCCTGGGCCCCGAGTGTCCGGGCTGGGAGGCCTGGGAGACGGTCCTGGCCGAGCTCCGCGAGGCCCTGGGCGCGATG
>JAHWKH010000318.1 GCA_019347995.1 Gemmatimonadota bacterium
AACGTCTCCTGCGCGGCCGGCAGAAGCATCAGAGCAACATCGCCACCGTTCAGGAGCCCTACGACCCCTCCGGATATCGATCCGGAGACAGAGACGTCCTTGAGCCCCGACGGGGCCTCCACCTGCGCCCTGTCCCCGCGGCCCAGGTCCAGGCTGTCCGCCAGCGGACGCGCCAACAACAGCCCGGCGCCGCTGGCGCCGAAGCCTCCGGACACGCGCAGCTCCGCCAGGGGCCCGAGGTCCCGAGGGAAGAGCGCGGCGAACTCGGGGGTGATCCCCAGCACCAGCACGCGCTCGGAGGATCCACCGGCGGACAGCGTGGTGGTCGTTCTGACGACGGGGATCGCCTGCTCGACCCCATCGACGGCGGCGACGCGGCGAGTGAATCCCTGCGGAAGCCCCGCGGCGTCCGTTGCCGCGACCTCTAGCTCCGCGGCTCCCGCGAGGTCCCGGATGCTGGAGCGGAACGATGACAACAAGGTGGCATTGATCACGCTGATCGAGAACATGAGCGCGACCCCCGCGGCGATACCGGCGACCTTGGCGATCGTCGGCTTGGGACAGTTCATCACCGCGGCGGCACTGCGATGGATCCAGCGCATCCGGTCTTTCAGCTCGAACGGCGAGTCCGCCATATTGTCGGGATCGGTCAGGTCCGCGCCCGAGCAGAAGTCCTCGCCGGCGCCGCGCAGCGCCACCACGCGCACGGCCCCGTCGGCCGCGGCCCGCTCGAACGCCCCCTTCAGGGCCGCCACCAGGGCGGCGTTCAGGGCGTTGCGCTTCTGGGGGCGGTTCATGAGGAGCGTGGCGACCCCCTCCTCCACCGCGTACTGGACCAGGTCGCTGCCGGCGGCCCCGTACGGAGGCGAGACGTCGCTCATGCCGTCTCGCTCGCGCCCCGGGGCGCATGCGGGTCGCGGGCGCCCTCCTCGGGAGGCGCGGCGCCGACCCGGGCCGGCGCCCGGCCCCGGCCGCGGGCCGCCTCCGCGACCTCCCGGGGCACGTCCACCTCCATGCGCAGCAGCGCCGTCGAGAAGACCTTGCCCTGGGCGTCGTTCATGAGGCTGACCGTGCCGCCCCCGTCGAGGGCGTTGTGGAGGAGGAAGTTCAGGGCCCCGAGGTTGGGGAGCTCGAAGCGCTCCACCTCGCCCACCATGTCGCCGAAATGGGCCTTCACGGCCTCGGCGGTGACGGTCGCCGCCAGGATCTCGTAATGGTCGGGATCGTAGGCGATGAGGCCCACGTTGGCGGTGTCGCCTTTGTCGCCCGAGCGGGCATGGGCCAGGTGCACCAGCGCGGTCCGGCTCATACGTCGAGAACCTCCACTTCGAGTCCCGGCTCCACCGCCTCCTTGGCGAGGAGGGCGGGCCAGTAGGCCATGATCTCCTGTACCCGGGGGCGCCCCCCGGCGAATCCCGTCACCGACGGCGGCCCGGTGAGCACCAGCGGGGCGATCTCACGCGTGAAGCGCTCCACGTGCTCCCGGTCGCGTCCCCGCACGCCCACGCGCAGCTCGACCTCGGGGAGGTCGGCCGGCGGCTCGCCCACCAGGTGTCCGTGGGTGGAATCCCAGCCCACCAGCTCCGTGCGCACCGCGTCCAGCTCGAGCCCCAAGCGGTCCAGCCGCTCCAGGAGGATGCGGGCGGCCGAGCGCGCCTTGGCCGCCGCGTCGGGCCAGGCGTACGTCAGCGTCCCCGTGGCCTTCCATCCGTCGGCGTAGGCGATGCTCACCTTGAGGAATTCGGTGGCGGGGCCGCCCGTGATGCCGTGCACGCGCACCCGGTCGGGCCCCTCCTCCTCCAGCCGGATGCTCGTGAAGTCCGCCACCACGTCGGGGGTGATGTACTCGCCGGGGTCGCCCATCTCGTACACGATCTGCTCGGTCACCGAGCGACGGTCCACCCGCCCGCCCGTGCCCTCGTGCTTCGTCACCGTGAACGTGCCGTCGGGACGTGCCTCGACGACGGGGAAGCCGACGTTCGCCATGTCGGGGATGGACCACCAGTCGGCCATGCAGTTGCCGCCCGTGGACTGGGCGCCGCATTCGTTGATGTGGCCGGCGATGACGCCGGCGGCGATGCGGTCCCACGCGTCCCACGCCCACCCGAACTCGTGGATCATGGGCCCGTAGGTCAGCGCGGTGTCGGTGGAGCGGCCGGTGACCACGACGTCCGCGCCCTTCTGCAGCGCCTCCACGATGGGGCGGGCGCCGATGTAGACGTTGGCGCTCTGGACCCGGTGGCGGATGGTCGCGAGGGGGGCCCCCGTCTCCATGTTCGCCAGCGTATGCCCCTGCAGGAGAAGCTCGTCCAGCCGCTCCATGAGGTCGTCGCCCGTGACGAGGCCCACCTTCGCCCGCCCGCCCACTCCGGCCCGGCGCCCCGCCTCCACGAGCGCCTCGGCGCAGCCGCGGGGATTGACGCCCCCGGCGTTGGTGACGACCCGCACGCCCTTCTCGACGCACGCGGCGAAGATGCGCTCCATGAGCGGCACGAAGTCGCGGGCGTAGCCGGCCGAGGGATCGCGGGCGCGCTGCTTCTGCATGATGGACATGGTCACCTCGGCGAGGTAATCCATCATGAGGTAGTCGAGTGGGCCCCCCTCGACCTGGCGCACGGGGGCCTCGAGGTCGTCGCCCCAGAAGCCCTGCCCCGAGCCGATGCGGAGGAGGTCGGGCGGGGTCATACGGCACCCTCCGGGATCTGGAAGGCCCCAAGGTGGGGCCCCGGGTTGTGGAGCGAGGCGCGCAGCAGGAGCGAGAGGGCCGGCCGCAGCTCCTCGGGCAGGACCACCTCGTCCACGAATCCACGGGCCGCGGCGAAGCGGGCGTCGAGCTGCCGCTCGTACTCGTCCCGGACCTCGTCCATGCGCGTGTTCAGGTCCTCGTCGGGAACCTTCCCCTCGGCCTTGAGGCGGTCGATCTGCCCGCTGAAGAGCGCCATCACGGCGCTCTCGCCCTCCATGACGCCCATGCGCCCCGTGGGGAGCGTCAGGATGAAGTCGGGATCGAAGCCCTGGCCCGCCATGGCGTAGTATCCGGCGCCCGAGGCGTGGTTCAGGGTCAGGACCAGCTTGGGCACGGTGGCCGTGGCCATGGCCTCCACGAACTGGGCGCCGGCGCGGATGATGCCGGCGTGCTCCTCGGCGGGTCCGACCATGAATCCGCTCACGTCCTGCACGAAGAGGATGGGCGTGTGGTGGCGGTTCATCGTCTCGATGAAGTAGGCCACCTTGCGGGCGCTCTCCGTATACACGATGCCGCCGAATCGGGGAGGCCCCTTCCGCTCGTCCTTCACCATTGCCCGCCGGTTCGCGATGACCCCGACCGGGAGGCCGTCGACGAAGCCGGTGCCGCAGATCATCTCGGCGGCGTGGCCGGGCTGGAACTCGTCGAGCCCCTCGCCGTCCAGGATCGTCTCCAGGACGGCGTGCATGTCGTAGGGC
>JAHWKH010000319.1 GCA_019347995.1 Gemmatimonadota bacterium
CGCACCCGCTCCGGGTCCATCCCCTCGCGCAGGGCGATGAACTCCATCTCGGGCGTGACCTCGCCCTTCCGGGCGTAGTGCATCTGGGTGACGGGGCCGGTGCCGCGCAGGACGGTATGATTCAGGGCCGTCGGGATCTCCGCGGCGCCGTGGCGCGGGTCCTTCGCAAGCTCCGGCAGCCGGTGCGGTCCCGTCTCCTCCACGTCGCCCCGGCCGCGGATCCACTCCGCCCGCAGCTTCGGCAGCCCCTGGAGCGGATCGGCGCCGCGGGGGCCGCTGGTGTCGTAGACGCGCAGCGGCGGCTCGCCGCCCGACAGCGCGATCTCGCGCACCGGGACGCGCACGCCGTGGCGGCCCTCGACGAAGACCTTGCGGGAGTTGGGGAAGTGGGCGCCGTAGTCGCCCTCGGGGGAGGACCGTGGAAGATCGCGGCGGGAAGCGAAGGGAGAAGTCGGGGCGGCGTCGGGAGAGGTGCGCTCGGGCATCGGTACCTCGCGGTGGCCGGCGCGGGCGTCACCGCGCGGTCCCGGAAGCACGTGCGCCGTCGCCCCGTTCGAGGACGGGGGACGGCGCGAGTGGGGCGTCGGAGGCCCCGGACCGCGCCGCGCTCCCTACGCCGGTGTGAGCCGGATCAGGTTCCAAGGGACTTTCTCAACCCCGGCGTCGGCCGGAGTACCCCTGGCGGCGAGTTCTCAACGTCTCGGCAGGCGCGGCCGATGTCAACGGCCCTCCACCTCCCGCCAGCCTCGCCGTCACACCCGCCCATCGCCGTTCGTTCCCTCATCGGGCCCGCCGACGGACGGCGGTGCCCGGGTCGCGACCATCCCGCCAGGGATGGACGACGCCAACCATCCGCACATTCCTGGGGAGGGCTCCGTGCTCCACCGCCACCGCCACTGCCACCGTCACGGCCGCCGCGCCGCGCCGGGCGCGCTCGCACTGGGCCTGATCGTGGCCGCGTGCGGCACCGACGCCACCGGCCCCAGCGAGCCCATCGACACCCTGCCCCGCAGCCTCACGGTATCGGAGCGGGCGGTGGTGGAGGGGAGCAACCGCTTCGCGTGGAGCCTGCTGCGCCAGGTATACGACGCCGAGCCCTCCGCGTCGGTGTTCCTCTCGCCGCTGTCGGCGTCGATGGCCCTGGGCATGACCGCCCTGGGGGCCGAGGGCGACACGTGGACCCAGATGCGCGACATGCTCGGCTTCGAGGGACTGTCCCACGAGGAGGTCGGCGTGGCCTACGAGGGCCTCCTGGAGATGCTCCTGGACCTGGACCCCCAGGTGCGGCTGGACATCGCCAATTCGCTCTGGCACCGGGACGCCTTCACGCTCGAGGCGCCGTTCCTCGACGCGGTGCGCACCCATTTCGACGCCCACGTCGAGGGCCTGGATTTCAATGACCCGGGCGCGGCCGCCGCCATGAACCGGTGGGCCTCGGACGCGACGCAGGGGAAGATCGACGAGGTGGTGCAGCCCCCCATCGACCCGCTCACCATGCTCTTCCTCATGAACGCCGTCTACTTCAAGGGCGACTGGCGCTCCGGCTTCGACCCCGACGCCACGCAGCGGCAGCCGTTCCACCGCCTCGACGGGGGCACGACGCCGGTACGGCTGATGGAGCTGTCCGACACGCTGCGCTACGCCGCGGGCGAGGGGTGGGTGGGCGTGGAGCTCCCCTACGGAGGCGGCGCATGGGTCATGGACGTGATCGTGCCCGAGGAGGGGCGTGTGGGCGACGTGGTGGCCGACCTGCCCTCGGCGGTGGCCGCGCTCCACTCGGCGTCACGCGGGGGCGAGGTGAGGGTCTTCCTGCCCCGCTTCAGGCTGGAGTGGAAGCGCGTCCTCAACGACGACCTGGCGGCGCTGGGGATGACCGACGCCTTCAGCCCCGCGCACGCCGACTTCGGCCGCATGCGGGCGGACGCCCGCGACCTGGGCCTCTACGTGAAGCAGGTACGCCAGAACACGTTCGTCGAGGTCAACGAGGAAGGCACCGAGGCGGCCGCCGTCACCGTGGTGGAGGTGGGCGTGGTGTGCGCCTGCGGCCCGCCGACGGTGCGCGCCGACCGGCCGTTCCTGGTGGTCATCCGGGAGCGGCTGTCGGGCACGGTGCTCTTCGCCGGGGCCATCGTCGAGCCCCCGGTGGAGGGATGAGCGTGCGCCGCCCGCGCCTTCTGCGCACACACGCCGCGGCCCCCGGCCTCCGGGTCGCCCTCGCCGGGATCGCGGTGGCGGCTTCGCTGGCCGCGGTCGCCTGCGGAGGCGATTCGCCCACCGGTCCCCCGCCGGCGCTGCGCGAGCTCCCCCGCGCCCTCACGACGACGGAACGCGCCGCCGTGGCGGGCTCCAACCGCTTCGCGTGGGACCTGCTGCGCCGGGTCCACGAGGCGGCTCCCGACTCCTCGGCGTTCCTCTCGCCCCTGTCGGCCTCCGTGGCGCTGGCCATGACGGCCATGGGCGCGGACGGGGACACCTGGACCCAGATGCGCGACATGCTCGGATTCCAGGGTGTGGAGCGCGACGCGATGGCCCAGGCGTACGCCGGCCTCACCGACCTCATCCTGGGCCTCGACCCTACGGTGGAGCTGGCGGTGGCCAACGCGCTGTGGCACCGGCGGGGCGAGGTGCTGGAGACGCCGTTCCTGGACGCGGTGCGCACCCACTTCGACGCCCGCGTCGAGGGGCTCGACTTCGGGGATCCGGCCGCCCTGGGCACGATCAACGGCTGGGTCGAGGACGCCACCCGGGGCCGCATCGACGAGATCGTGAAGACCATCCCCGGCAACGTGGTCCTCTACCTGATGAACGCGGTCTACTTCAAGGGGTCGTGGCGGTACCGCTTCGATCCCGCCGACACCCGCACCGCCGACTTCCACACGGGCGAAGGTGAGGCCGCGCCGGTGCGCATGATGTATTCGTCATAGGGAATGCCCAGGACGTGAGCGCCGCCCAGGGCGTACGCCCGGCCCGGGGTCCCCAGCGGCGGCGGACCGTCGGTCCGGTGTGGTGCCCGCGGGCTGGTTCCGCACCCACGGGGCCCTCGACCGCGAGCCGGTCGAGGGAGGCACGCGGGGGTCCGTCGAGCTCGACGCGCACCACCCGGGAGCTCCCGGCGAGCAGGATCAGCGGGCAGGCCGCCCCGCGCCCGGCGGCCGCGTCGAGCGCCAGCGCCAGCGCCGTTGCCGAAACCAGCATCGAAGCGGTCATTGCGTGTCTCATCCTCGCCTCCCTCGTGCTGCCGGAGCCAACAATGTCCGGCTGCGCGCCACGGCGTCGACCGCCCGCCGGCTGAACGGCAGCTTCTGCATCTCGCCGGTGATCCACGGCGCGTAATGGTCGCGATAATGGGGCGAGTGCGGGTCGGCGGACTGGCCGGGAAGGTTCAGATAAAGGCTGTTGTCCCAGTCGCCGACGTCGATCACCTGCAGGTAGCTTGCCCCG